>JBHLOJ010000018.1:0-34061 GCA_048940605.1 Promethearchaeota archaeon | reverse complement strand
GAGAGATCTTTTCCATTACCAGACTTAGGGTGGGCAGTTCCTTGTTTAATTTTAGGAGCCATAGGACTTATTCTGGACGAAAATTTTGGAGATTTTTTCTCAATTGCAGGAGGGAGTGCTATGGTTTTCTTAGGGTTACTAGATATTTCTCACAACCTACAATATGGGGGATATAGTGGTGAAAAATTTGAAATTATTTTAAATATAATAATTAATTCGGTTTGTATAATCTTTGGACCTATTTTCATGATTTTTGGTTGGATAAATATATAAAATTTAAGGAAATTATTTTTTTCAAAATTTGTAAATAATTTAAGTGAGATAACGTGAATAAAGAGAAATTAATTAGACAGCAACCGTTTAAAGACAAAATTGCTATTATTTCCGGTGGATCTCAGGGATTAGGAAAAGCTACAGCAAAATATTTTGTACAATTAGGGGGAAGCGTCTGTATCATTGCGAGAAGAACAGAAATTTTAAAAGAAGCTGCAAAGGAGATTAATGAATTAAAACTTAACGATTCTCAATTTATCGAGATTCTTACTTGTGATACCACTATTATGGATAAATTGAGACCATTACTAACTGAATTTATAGAGAAATATGGAATTCCTGATTATTTATTAAACTGTGTGGGATATGCCTATGCAGATTATATTGAAAACATATCTCTTAGTGATTTTAAAAAGAACATGGAAATGAATTATTATGGTCAGTTAATACCAATTCTAATTTTATTACCTTACTTTTTAAAAGAAAAAAAGGGGTATATTGCTAATGTTTCTTCTATATTGGGGTATATGGGTTTAATGGGTTTTAGTACTTATGTTCCATCGAAATATGCTGTGGTAGGTTTATCGGAAACGCTTCGAAATGAGTTAAAACCTTATGGAATTAATATTTCAATTCTTTATCCTCCTTCCATGGATACTCCTGGATTTGAAATAGAAAACAAGACAAAACCTGAAGAATGTCGAATAATGGAAGCAAAAGGAGGACTTGAAACACCTGAAGATGTTGCTGAAGTCTTTATACATGGTATTTTAAGAAATAAGTTTAACATTTTACCTGGTGAGGCTAAAATCATCTGGAAAATAAATCGTCATTTCCCTAAAATAATTAGATATTGGTCAGATAAAAGCTATAAAAAGGCAAGAAAAAGATTAGGAAAAATTTAATAATCTAATGGCTTTTATTACTTTTTAAAAGAAAAATAATCCTTTTTAAAAGCAAGATTTTATAGTGAGAATATCTAATTTTATAACTATAAAATGAAAAAATGTTTTATTTTTGGTGTGAAAATTAATGGTTAAAGTAAATGGTGCTCAATTAGTAGTTCGTGCTTTAGATAATCAAGATGTTAAAGTTTTATTTACTCTTTGTGGAGACAATCGTTTAATCTATCATTTTTGCCAAGATTCCTCATGTACTGAGAAAGGAATAGATATTATTGACTTTCGACATGAACAAGCAACAGGTCACGCGGCAATGGGCTATTTTCTTTCGACTGGGGAAGTTGGTGTGTGTTCGGTTCAATCTGGTCCAGGAATAACAGATTTATTCCCTTCAATTCCTATAGCAAATGATGCAAGTATTCCTCTTGTAGCTATTTGCACAAGTACTGCATTAATGGATTTTGAAAAATTAGCTCAAAATGAAATTGATGTTGTACCTTCCTTTCGACCTGTAACAAAATGGGCCGGATATTGTTATGAAACTGCTCGAATTCCCGAATATATTAATATGGCTTTTAGAATTGCCACAACTGGTCGTCCTGGTCCTGTACTTTTACTCATCCCTTTTGACGTATTAATAAAGGAGTGTGATGATGAATTGGATATAGTTCAAAGAGCATTTAATCCTGTAGAGAAACTTAGGTCTTTTTATGGTCCCTATGGTAATGAATATCAAGTAACACAAGCAATTGATCTATTGTTAAAAGCTAAAAATCCATTGATAATAGCAGGTACTGGTACTGCTTTTTCTGATGCATCAAAAGAATTATTGGAATTTGCTGAAATGATGCAAATTCCCGTGGGTTCTTGGGGTTTCGGTTTAGGAGAATTTTCAGCTGAACATCCTTTGTTCTTCGGACCAGCAAGTCCTTTGGATGGTCCAGGGACAGCTTTACTCCAAAAAGTAGATGTAGCATTGATACTAGGATCAAGAATTACTGAACTGATGAATTATGGATATATGCCTTATTTTTCAGATGAAGCAAAACTCATTCAAGTGGATATTAAAGCTGAAGAAATTGGAAGAAATCGTGCAATAGATGTGCCAATTGTTGGAGATATTAAGGGAGTTCTTACCCAATTAATCAAAATTGGTAAGGAAAAATTGAAAAATCCTAAATCGGAAACAAAATGGGTTAAAATGGTTCAAGAATATTTGCAAAAATTTGAGGAACGTTTAGAGAAAGAAGGATCTTCTGATAAAATTCCAATTCAACCTCAACGTCTGGTAAAGGAAGTACGAGAATTCATGCCTGAGGATGGAATAATTATTTTGGATGGGGGAGATACAACAATTTGGGGACTTACTTATTTAAGAGCTCGTTCACCTAAATCACTCTACTTTTCTGGAGGTTTGGGGATCCAACATCTTGGAGGGGGAGTTCCAATGGCTATTGCTGCTAAATATGTCAATCCTGATAAAAAAATTTTAGTCTTAACTGGAGACGGCTCTTTTTTATTCAACGGAAAAGAAATAGAAACTGCCCGTAGGTTTAATTTACCTTTTGTTGTTGTTATAAGTAATGACAGATTATGGGGAATGGTAGCTAGAGGTCAAAAAATGTCTCATGGTAAGAAATTCTTTGGTTTAGGAAGTTCTTTAAGTAGTGACACTCGATATGATAAATATGCCGAAGCTTTTAATTGCTACGGTGAGTTAGTGACAGATCCAAATGAGATTCGTCCTGCTTTACAACGGGCTTTTGATTCAAATCTTCCAGCAGTAATCGATGTAAGAATAAATCCTAAAGTGAATACGGTAATGAATTATCTAGCTAAAGAGGGCTATAATCCAGATAGTTGGGAACGTAAAGTTAGAAAAAAAGTGGAAGAAGTCATAGAATTAGCATCAGTCAAAAAATGAAATATTAAACTAATAAAACATTTAAAAATACTTTACTTATGAAAAGAATAGGGTTGATTATTAATCCCATAGCTGGTATGGGAGGCAGTGTTGGTCTTAAAGGAACAGATGGAGATATATATCTGAAAGCATTAAAAATGGGAGCTAAACCAATAACTCCAATAAGAATAATAGAAGTACTATCCCAAATTAAGCTCAAGGAAATGATATTTTTGTTAGTAGCACCCGGTAAAATGGGTGAAGACGTTATTATAGGAATGGGTATTAAATATGAAATAATTGGCAAAATTGGTGAAATAACTACTGCTGAAGATACGAAAAGACTGGCAAAACAGATGCTTCAAGAAGATATTGATTTATTGATTTTTTGTGGCGGAGATGGAACAGCAAGAGATATTTATGACGCAATTGGATTAGAAAAGCCTGTAGTTGCTGTTCCTGGAGGAGTTAAAATGTACAGTTCAATATTTTGCTATAACCCAAGAGCCGCAGCTCAAATAATTGACGGGTTTCTGGAGGATTTTATTCAAATTGAAGAACGAGAGATATTAGATATTGATGAGAAGCTTTTTAGAAAGGATATGTTAAAATCTACATTATATGGTTATTTAAAGGTCATTAATTTCAGAAATCTAATACAAGCAGGAAAAAATGGTTCCAAACTTGGAAAAACTGTTGAAGAAAATAAAAAGGAAATTGCTCAATTTGTAATTGAAGATATGAAAAAAGATACACTCTATTTATTAGGTCCCGGTACTACTGTAAAAGCTATAACTGATAATTTAGGATTACCTAAAACTTTACTTGGTGTAGATGCTATTCACAACAGAAAGATTATCGAAAAAGATTTGAATGAAAATAGTATTCTTGAATTACTAGGAAAGTTCGATCAGTACGAGATAATCATATCTCCAATTGGAGGACAAGGCTTTATTTTTGGAAGAGGAAATAAGCAATTTACCCCAGAAGTTATTAAAAAGATAGGGAAAAAGAACATAAATATTATTTCAACTGAGGATAAGATGAGAAATCTTAGTTGCTTAAGAGTAGATACTGGAGATAGTGATTTTGATGCAGAGTTGAAAGGACTTGTAAAAGTAATAATAGGTTACAAAGAACAATTAATTATTGAAATTGAATGCTAAGATCTACTTCTGAATTATATTTGGAAGGGCTTAACTTATAAAATGATTTTGGATTTTAAGATATCATATTAATTGGACTTTCAATGGAAAAATTATGGAAAAAAGCGAAGTAATCAAAAAAGCTTTAGAATTAGGGTTTGATGATATTGGATTTACAACTATGGAGCCTTTTGAATCTCAAAAGGAGATTCTAGATTCAAGAAAAGAAGAATATTCGTGGGCTCCTAAAAAAGGTATACAACTCATCAAAGGTCTAGATCCTAAAAACATTTTGCACGATGGCAAATCAATAATCATTTTAATTGATGTTTATTTCAAAGAAGCTTATCCTTCTGCCTTAGAAGGTCACTTTGGTCGATGTTATTTGGATGATGATCGAATTACTAGAGGGCAATTATACCAACGTATCAAATTATTCCGTAGTTATTTGCGAGACAATGGGATTGATTCAAGAGCACCCTTTAACATTCCACATCGATTAACAGCTGCGAGAGCAGGATTAGGAACTTTTGGAAAGAATAATTTTCTTTATTCAAACAGAATTGCTAGGAAAAGTTCTTGGATATCACCTATACCTATAATAGTTGATTATGAATTTGAGCCTGATAAACCTTCTATTGAGGTAGGGTGTCCAAAATGGTGTAAAAATACTTGCATAGCTTCTTGTCCGACTGGTGCTCTGAAAGTCCCAAATAAGATTGACCCTCGTAAATGTATTTCTTATCTTAGTTATTTCCAAGAAGGAATAACACCAATTGAGATTCGTGAACAGATGGGTACTTGGGTTTATGGATGTGATCGATGTCAAGAAGTTTGTCCTCGCAATAGACCATGGTTATCTCAAGATTTACCCCTTAATAAAAGAGTATTAGCGAAAGAAAAGGATTTTGACTTATCTAATTTGCTTCATATGGATCAAAAAACTTATCAAACAAAAGTTTGGCCCCACATGTTTTACATGTCACATAATGAAATGTGGAGATGGAAAATGAATACAGCAAGAGCAATGGGAAACACGCTTGATCCAAAGTACATACCAGAATTAATTCGCGCATTCGAAGAAAATGAGGATGAGAGAATAAAAGGGATGATTGCTTGGGCTTTAGGACGATTAGGGGGAAAAGAATCTAAAAATGCTTTAGAACGCTTTAGAAGTAACAGTAATGACTCAATAAAAAAGGAAATTGAGCTAGCTTTAGGCAATTTTACTTAAAAAAAAAAAGAAAAAATTATTTAATTATATTTAATTCTTTCAGCTTCTCTTCTGTTGGTCTTCCTGTTTCCAAATCCCAGCCTCTAAATTCGTAATATTTTTCTAAATTTTCCTCTAATTCGATTTTCACATCGGTAGTCTTCCCAGATTTTAAAATTTTCAGAACATGATTGGGTAACCTATCATCTGCTCTAGTTATCCCTAAATTACAACTTATAAGCCTCTTCAGAGTGTTTATTCGTTCCCCAACTGTTAAAAGCGAATTCGGATCGTAATTGTATCCTGTGGCTGCATTTATGTGGCCTACAATGTGTTCTAAACTAGGATGAGGAAAATTGCAGTTTACCGCAGAGTCATCAATAGCTCTTATATCTTGTAATGATATAACGCCTTTCTCTCTTCGTTTAATACTAGTTCTATCTCCAGCTTGAACTTTTAAATTAGCAGGAAAATTAAGAGAACCCATTTCTACTGTGAACCAATCACATTTCTCATGATTGGCACCAACACAGCAGGTTATATAACTTAAAGCTTGTCCAGCAAATGCTCTGGGATCATGCATAGGCACTTCTAATCCTTTTACGTGAGCAGCTAATTCAGGATCTACTCCGAGCTTTTCTGCCATCAAACGTACTCCTTCAGCAAGTATATTACCAATACCTTGTCTTTTTGCTGTCATTTCTATAAGTTTTAAAATTAGAGTTCCATTCCCCCAATGTATATCTTCTAGGTTAACTTCCTTTAAGTGCTGCTTTATCTGTTCAATACCTAGTTTGTTCTCAACTAGATATATTAAAAATGCGATACTTACACCACATGAAATGGTATCTATTCCATAAACATTACTTAAGTGGTGAGCCAATATAACTTCTTTAGAATCAAACACACCACATAAAGGACCAAAAGCAGCAACAGATTCATATTCAGGACCATCTACAATAATTTCTTTTCCATTATCTTCCACAACTGTTCTTTTTCCACATTTTATTGTACAACCAGCACATCCATAATCCAGTACAGGATATTCCTCTCTTAATGTCTTCCCTGTTAGTTTCTCAGCTAAAAACTCCGTTTCTGTAAAGTAATACGCAGGAGTATCCCCAAGCACCATTCCTATATCAAGATAACCATTTGTACCGTATAAGGTAAATAAAAAGGATCCTAAGCTCGCAGTCGCATCAGCTTTTAAAGCCTCTTCAGCTTGCTTAATCATTTCTTTTCCTAAATCACTATCAGAAATTTGAACTCTCCCACTTCCTAAAACTGCTAGAGCCTTTAAGTTTTTCGAAGCCATAAGCGCTCCTAATCCACATCTACCGATGGCTCTTCCCTCATCATTTATCATAGCCGCGTACTTCACTAAATTTTCTCCTGCTTGACCGATAGCCACTACTCTTACCCTTTCATTATCTAACTCTTCCTTTATCAATTCCTGTGTTTCATAAGTATCTTTACCCCAATATTTACCTGCATCCTTAAATTCAATAGTTTTATCATGAATATATATATAAAATGGAGTTTCGGATTTTCCAGTAATAACTATTGCATCAAAACCACTATTCCTTAGTGATATACAAAAAAAACCTCCAGAAGAGCTTTCTCCCCAAATTTTAGTTAGGGGGGATATTCCGGTTACAGTATATCTACCTGAAGATGGTCTAATTGTACCCGTTACCGGACCAGTTGCAAAAACTAGAGGATTAATCTCATGAAAGGGGTCATTTTTTAAAGTTTCATAATCACTTTCTGATAATAAATCATAGGTCAATTTAGCACTTAATCCAGTTCCACCTAAATATTCTCTAGCGATGATTGGATCTAAATCTCTTGTTTCCCATTTCTTATTATTCAAATCGATAAATGCAATCTTTCCATTATAACCAATTAATTTTTCACTCATTTTTATTCACTTCTGTTTAATCATTAAAAATCTATATCTCTTCCATCCCACGCGTATTCATATATTTTTTTATAAAGATCTCTGCTTAAAGGTCGATAAGATAAAAGAGAAACCACATCATTTTCAGCATAATCTGTTAATAAATCAAGTTTTTCCATATATTCGTCTTTTGTAATTGGGGGATGACTCAAATCCTTTACACATGTAGGACCATCTACTGAATGGATAAAATTTTTTACAGCATCCATAAATTCTCGAAATAATGTATTTTTATCCTTATTTTCAGTACTCACATTAAAAACAGGACACAAATCTTTCCATCTATCTGTAACTTTTGCTTGAAATGCTATTGAGTAAAGCAAATACAAACCTACGGAAAGACCATGATGTACATTGAAAACTTTTCCAAAGCTATGACCTAAGGCGTGCTCAAAACCTGCAACAGTGTTCCCAAATCCAAGTCCGGCCATTAAAGCAGCTTGTTGCATATGGGCTCTGGCTTCTAGATCATTTTTTCCGTATTTATAGGCTCTTGGAAGATATTTCATAACTTCTTTTATCGCAGCTATGTTAATAGCATCAGCAAGCGGATTTCCCCAGTTTGATACATAAGCGCCCATAGAATGAGCAAGTGCATCTAATCCAGATCCGATCGTCAATAAAGGAGGCATATTCTCAACAAAATCTGTATCTAATATTGCTATATCCGGAACGATTTCAGCATTATTAACAACTAATTTTTTATGAGGTGTTCTACTTGTATCCGTAAGCACAGAAGTTCCAGTTACTTCTGACCCAGTTCCTGAAGTAGTAGGAATTGCTATTAAATATCTAATTTTTTTCCGTAATCCTAATGGACCACCAATTGGAAGGAGCATAAAAAAGTTAGCATCAGGTTTCTCATATTTAAGTAAGATTGATTTTGCAGCATCCATAACGCTCCCTCCCCCAATTGCGATAATCACTGTCGGTTTAAATTCTTCACATATTTTAATCCCTTCATCTATATTAGCTAAAGGTACTTCTGGTTCTATTCCAGGAAATATTTTATATTCGATTTCATTAAAATCAAGGTCTTCCGTAATTTTATTGGTAAATTTTTGGGTAAAAGAATCTACAACGATTAATGCTCTTCGATCTCCTTTCTCCATATTAGCTTTTATTAATTGTGCCATTGATGATACACCCGCTTTACCCATATATACGATAGGACAATTAAATGAGGAAGTAATCCCTCTAATGGCCTTACCACCGAATAATCCCATCATATCCTTTATCATTTGCATTTCGTACCATGCAGTCTGTTTTTGACTCATATATAATCTACTCTCTTCGATTTTTTTATAATTGATTTTCTTTTTTTCTAAAGTATGTTAATATAGATATGTGTTAGAATCCTTAATAAATTCTTAAGTAAAAAGATTTGAAAATTAACCTTATCACTTGAATATTAACTTTATCAATTAAAGTAATTTAGATGATTGGATGAAATTTTTGTAAAAAACTATTATTTTAGATCTTTTTATGCTCTTTTAATATCTTAATCAAAAGTTTATCTCGAAATTCTCGTAAAGATTTATTATCATTCCCAAATTCTGGGAGACGATTTGCCATCTCTTTATCTACTTCCCCCTGGATAAAATCAGCAAATATTTCTAATTCTTTAACTGCCTGCTCACTGGGATCTTCTAAGTTTGCTTTTCCGATATGTAGTGTTAAACCTTTAATGCCACCTTCTCCTCCGCCTAATTGTGAAACTAAATATGGTCCAACAATAGCCCAACGCAAACCTGGACCAAAACTTACTGCTTTATCAATATCTTCAGCTGTACACACCCCATTTAAAAGTAATTCCTCACATTTAAGACCTACAGCACTTTGAATTTGGTTTGCTATAAAACCAGACACATCTTTTTTCAAAATAACTGGAACCTTATTTATAGACTCAAAAAAACCAGCAGCATATTCGGCAGTTTCCATTGATCCCCGATCTCCTTCTGGAACAGTTATTTCTACTAATGGGATGAGATGTGGTGGATTATATGGGTGAGCTCCAATACATCTTTTTGAAAGATTTGAAAATTTTGTAATATCACTAATCAACTTATAGGATGTACTACTTGCATATATAGCATCTTTCAAAGAATATTTATCAATTTCCGCAAGACATTTCTGTTTTATTTCTAAATCTTCAATTATAGCCTCTATAATTAATTGAACATCTTTAACGGCAATTTCAAGTGAAGTAGTATAATTGATTAATTGCATCATCTTTGAAATTTCTTCTTTTTTAATGATTTCATTTATTGCTAAACCTTCAAGATGTTCTTGGATTGCTTGTTTTGCTGTTGCTTTTTCATCAGCAGAATAAAGCCACAAATTTACAGGATATCCTTTCCATATAAAATTTGCAGTCCAACTGTTTCCGATGACTCCTGCTCCAAGAACTGCTATTTTTTTAATATTTTTCGCATCCATGTTCAAAACAACTTGTTGAAGAATCTATTTTCAAATATAGGATTATATTAATTTACTATTGTACATAAAAATATTCATAATATCAAACATTGCAAAATGATCAGAAATGAATGGTAAAATAAAGATAATATCTATAATAGGTGTGGGTTATTTAGGCAAGCAAATTATTGAAAGATCTCTTTTATACAATTATGAGATCAGAGCTTTTGACATTAATCAAGAAGATTTAAGTGCATTTACAGAAAATATGAGAGAGATTATAAAAGAGAAAAATTTGAAAACATCAATCACTCAATATCCTACTATTGCTGATGCTGTTAAAGATGTAGATCTTGTAATTGAAGCTGTACCAGAAAAACTTGAGTTAAAAAGAGATGTTTTTTCAGAGATAGATAAGGTAGCTTCACCTCATACCATAATTGCTACGAATAGTTCATCAATACCAATTTCGAAAATAGAGGATGTTGTTGAAAGAAAAGATAAGGTTATGAATATTCATTTTTATGATCTTTTTAAAATTCCCCTGTCAGATATCATGCGTGGAACTCAAACAAGTGACGAAACATTTGAAAAAGGAAGAAATTGGTTAGAAAGTATTGAAATCACACCTCTTGAAGTTAAAAAAGAATGTTATGGCTTTGTTATGAATAGAATTTGGAGAGCTATTAAAAAAGATTGTCTGAAGATATGGTCAGGAGGTCATGCAGATATTGAAACTGTCGATAATGCATGGAAAACTTTTTGTCAATTTTTTGTTACAACTGAAATTGGACCTTTTCAATTCATGGATCGAATTGGATTAGATGTAATTTATGATATTGAAATGTCTTATTTCAAAAATAGCGGTTTTCATGATGATAAACCACCAGATACATTAAAAGAAATGGTTGAAAGGGGAGATTTAGGAGTAAAATCTGGGAAAGGTTTCTATGATTATTAATCATAATATACCTACTATATAACCAAGAATATTTTTCTAAACTTTTTTTTGTTATTTTTAATTTAAAAAAGTAATCTTATAGTATTATTCTCTATTTACTATCACAAATGTCGGAAAAAAGAAAAAAAGATATACAGCGGATTAAAGAATTAGAAAGTATCAATTTGGCTACGGATGATATCAGAGATCTTGTGGTTCAAACTAAAATGGAAGTAGAAAAAGATAATGAATTATTAGCTCAACGGAATAATGAAGAATTGAAGGAACATAAAATAAAATCAGTGGATATAGTTGGTGCAATCGGCGCGGGTAAAACAGCAATAATCGAAAAAATGGTAGAAATTTTATCAGAAAAATATAGAATTTTAGTTATATGTGGTGATATAACCACTAGACTAGATGCTGATCGAATTCAATCTTATAATGCAGAAACAATTCAAATAAATACGGGTCGAGAATGTGCATTAAATGCATATCACATACACCAAATCATTGAAAATAAAGATTTAGATAATTACGATTTACTATTTATTGAAAATGTAGGAAATTTAATTTGTCCTTCTGATTTTACTCTTGGTACTGACAAAAGGATAACTGTGGTTTCTACAACTGAAGGAGAATGGGTCATTGAAAAACACCCAATGCTTTTTAAAATGTCTCAAGTTGCGATTATTAACAAAGTGGATTTAGCAGAAAGATTAGGAACCGACATTCAAAAAATGGTTCACGATGCAAAGAAGATTAATCCCCAAATTCAGGTTATAACAACAAGTGCTAAAACTGGTAAAAACATTGAAAAATTAATAGAAATTTTAGAACTATAATTCAATAAGTAAATGATCATGATGAAAGTCCTACTAAAAAAGTTAGAGAATTTGCTTAGTAAAAAAGAAATTAATTTAGAAGAGATTAAAGAAGTAAAAACAGAACTACTAAAAGAACATATTAAGGGGCTAGTAATTGAAAATTACATAGGAGATTATCCTACTTTCATGGAACCAGTTATTCTTGGAGACAATGTCAAAATAGGTGATGATGTACTTATCGGACCGAAGGTCTACATTGGTGAGAATTCAGAAATTGAAGATTTTGCCGAAATCTCTAATTCTATAATATTTAATAATGTGAAAATTGGTAAAAACTTCAAACTTGATAACTGTATCATTGTAAAAGATAGTAATCTGAATTTTAATAATTTTAGCGAGCAAGGTTGCATCTTAAGAGGAAAAGCATTATCTAAGGAAGAGTTAGAAATAATTTTGCTATAACCTACTAATTCAAATAAAAGGTAAATCTGTGATGGAGAACGAAAAGAAATCATATCCTAAAAAAATATTTACAGTGGAAAAAATCACTGAAGATTCAGGAGAGTATGAAGTGATTACTACTATATCCAATGAATACGAAGAGAAAGCTGTTAATACTGCGATTGCCTACATGCTTGCGTTTAATGATAGAGATGTTTCCAAATGTGATGAATCACTAAATTTTCCACATATTCGATTAGGTATGGAAAGCCAAGAGATTCAAATTACTGAAAAACCATCACAAATGTCACCAAAGTTCTTCGAATGGTTTGTTAATGAGTATGGATGGAATCATAGTTGTTGGGATTATCGAAAAGTTATACAAAGTAGTCCAATCAAGGTTCATTTGGCTATTCAATTTTCACGTTATAAATTAGACGGTACAAAAATAGGAGAATTTCCTTCTTTATGGGTGATTACAAACCAAGATGGACATTGGGGGATTAAAATGAGATCAAGTTTTGCCCCTTAATTAACCTTTTGACCAAAAAGATATCTTAAAAAATGGGTATGTTGTCCCCTCTCACCGTGGTCTTCTTGTTCTTTTATGACATCCGTCTCAATAATTTTAAACTCATTAAAGTGGTTAATTAGATCTTCTTTAAAGAAGTAATGAGTAGGTCTACCTAATTTACTCTCAAACGTGTTCTTTTCTAATTCTTTCCCTCTTCCATAACTAGGTTCCTCTTCTGAAAAAACTGTAAAAAAAACAAATCCTCCAATATGTAAAAGATTATAACACTGCTTAAGAAATTTTTGGCGTTCCTTGAAGAGAAATAAATGAAGTACATTGAAACAATAAATAGCATCAAAATAATCATCAATTGTGTCCATTTCCAAAACGGATTGATTGATAAATGATGCCTGTGGATTATATGTATTTGCCATCTCTATAGCTGTTTTCGAAATCTCAATTCCTACTACTTCATATTCGTTATCTGAATAGAGTTTTGTATGTCTCCCATACCCAGAACCAGGAACAAGAACTTTTTGTATATTATATTTTTTAAATAATTTTAAAGCGTATAAAGCAGATTTACTTGGAGAATCACCCCATATTTTGCCTTCCTTTGAAAATCGATTATTCCAATAAGCTCTATTTCTATTTACTCCCATTATAATTGTTAATCAATTTATTTACTTAGTTATATTCACCTTTTCTTTATACTTGTACAAATTAATGAATGCTTTAGCTGCCCTTGCAAAGCTAGGAAAAATGGGAACTCCCATATCTATTACTTTTTTCCTATAATCTTCTCTATTTAGATAATTAGTAAAAGGTAAAGAAAGAAAAAATGGCTTTTTTTGTTCGTAACATAAATTTTTAAGAAACAGCAAATTTTCAAAATAGTTTTCTAAGGTATCTTTTTCCCAAGGTTTATAGGTTTCTGCTAAAACACAACCAATATAGGGTTCTTTTATTGCGATCTCCGCAATTTTAGAATATTCATCTGAAAAATTTTTCCATGGCAGATCTAAAGGATTTACTACACCACCAAATCGAATTAATTTTTTTAATTTAGCCTTGGTTTCTGAACTAAATTCTGGAATGCTGGCTCCAAGTTGAGTGATTAGATCTGTAGCTAATGTAGCGTTTCCACCTGACCATGTTATTAATAAAATACCTTTTTGCGTGGGGATCAAATCCTTACAATAATAAAAAGCCAATGTTGCATCCAATAATTCTTCAAATGAGTGAACTTGAACGGCATTAGTCTGGGAAAATAAGGCGTCCCAGATTTGGTCCGAAGTGGTTAAACTACCCGTATGGGACTCAGCAGATCTTTTACCTGGTATTGTCTTTCCACTTCTTAAAAATAATAATGGTTTTTTTACTTTTTTTAAAAGGTTATATAATCTTCTTCCTTCTTTTTGATGGTATCTGGAAAACCCTTCAAAATAGGCGCAAATAATCTCAGTATTTTCATCTTCATTAAAATACTGAATGAGATCCGTTACATTTAATGAAATTGAATTGCCGATACTTGCTGCCGCAGAAAAATTCACGCCAAGGTAGTTTAAATGTTGTACGAATCTTTCTGTGAGATCACCAGATTGAGAAATAAATACTACATTGCCTACAGGATCCGCTTTGAAAGAAGGATTAAATGCAAAACGACCTCCAGTAGAATATAATCCCATACAATTGGGTCCGATCGCTCGAGTAGAGCTGTTTTTTAGCATATTGTATAGTTTATCTTCTACTTTTCTCCCTTCTTCATCAAATTCTCCTGTTCCTGCTGAGAAAATATGGATTGTTGCAAAATTCTTATTAATACATTGCTTTACAACGTCAATTAATTGGTCCCTATTTACAGCGATTATCGCGAGATCAATCCCATCTGGGAGTTCAGATACATCCTTAAGACATTTAATCCCAAATATCTCTTCATTTCCTTTAGAAACAATATAAAATTTGCCGGGAAAATCCCTATCAATATAGCCTGCGACCTGCCACTTCCTTTTGTTAGAAGCACCAATGAAGGCTATCGACTTAGGATAGAATAGTTTTTCAAAATAATTTATCTGTTCCACGTCTGTAATAATATAATTTCAAAATTAAGTTTAATGAAAGTTATATATTTATCATGGTTAAATGATTATTGTAATCATATTTTAATGGATTCTTGACGTTGATTGTAAAAATGAAAAATCTCCAAGATCTTTATCAGTTGAAGTACATACCTTTAAATAAAGCTGCAGAAGTTATTTCACGAGCATTTTATGATGATCCCTTATATTCATATATTATTCCCGATGAATCTGAGAGAAGAAAATTTTTTCCATATATATTTAAAGCTTATATTTGGTATTGTCTTCAATTTGGAGAAGTATATGCAATATCACCTAATATAGAAGGCATTATGTTATGTCTTCCTTCAGAGTTTTCATATATTACGCCAGAACGATCTAAAGAATGTGGAGATGAAGTTTTTTTCTATATGTTAGGTAAGAAATACCTCAAAAGATTGTCAGTTACTTCTCATCCTAATGAAATCCATGAGCAACTTATAAAAGAACCTCATATTTATCTTATGGTTATTGCAGTAGATCCAAAATTTCAAAGAAAGGGTTTTGGAAGAATGCTTTTACTCCCTATGCTTGAGTATTTAGATGAACATAAGCTTAAATGCTACTTGGACACAAATAAAGAAAATAATGTTTTGTATTATCAAAATTTTGGATTCAATGCTATAAAAGAATTTGAAATCGAGAATACGGGAGTAACAAATTGGTCAATGTTAAGAGTCCCTAAGAATTAGAGATAAATTATTAATTAAATAGAAAAAAAAAGAAAACATGAAAATGAACTCAGAAGAATTAGCCCCAATAAGTTGGGTAAGAAGTAATCAAGAAAAGCTTGTAAAGTTAATACAGGATCTGGTAAAGATCCCTAGTGTTTCTGGAAAAGAGGGAGATGTCCAACAATTAATTTTTAACAAGCTTGAAGAATTAAGACTTAATCCTAATTATATATACCCCAAGATCGAAACATTGAGGAAAAGCGATGATTTTTTCGAAACAACTTCATTTACTAAATATGGTTATGAAAATCGTCCTAACGTAATGGGTATCCTTAAAGGAACTGGAAATGGTCGATCTATATGTCTCAATGGACATGTTGATGTAGTTAGCCCAGAACCGGTAGAACATTGGTCTTATGATCCGTGGGGTGGGGAAAAGAAAGATGATTTTATTTATGGTCGAGGTGCTGCTGACATGAAAGCAGGTGTCGCATCATTAATTTTTGCTCTTCAAGCTCTTACGGAAACAGAAACTAAACTAAAAGGAGATGTTTTTATAGAGACAACTATAGATGAAGAAGATGGTGGTATTGGAGGGTGCCTATATATGCGGCTTACTCAACCAAAAACAGATGCTGCAATAATACCTGAACCTGGTGGTAATGCTATTGTGGTAGCTAGTGCAGGAGTTATGTATTTTCGTGTAATTGTTACTGGTACTCCCGCACATGCAGCTACAGCCCATTACGGTGTCAATGCGATTGTTAAGATGGTTCCCATAATTAATGCTCTCAAATCGTTAAACAAAAAAAGACAAAAAAAAATTAGATATCAATATGTTGAAGTAGATCCTAGAATGAAGAAAAAAGCAACCACTCTTAACATTGGAGTAATCAATGCAGGAGATTGGCCTTCTACTGTACCAGCTTTATGCATTCTGGAATGTCGAATTGGATTCCCTCCTGGAGAAACTCGTGAAATGGTAATGGATCAAATTGAAAACACTATAAATGATGCTGCGAATAAAGATGAATGGTTGAGAGAAAATCCTCCAAAAATAGAATGGTTTGGATGGAAAGCTAGACCTCACGAACAAGATCCTAGCCATCCATTGGTAAAACTTTTAGAAGCAAATATTAAGCAATTTACTGAAGAGACTCCAGTATACAGTGGTGGTTCAGCGGGTCTAGATGCTCGATTTTTTGTCCATCATGGTATTCCAGCAGTTTCATTTGGTCCATATGGAGAGAGAATTCATTCCACTGATGAAAGAGTTTCAATCAGCTCGACTCTGAAAACAACCGAAATTATATTAAACACAATTATGGATTGGTGTGGAGTAGAATTGGATAAATAGAGGAATTGTAAGATTTACTTACTTTTGGATTCTAAAAGCTGAAGATTTTCTTCAATTATTTTGAATCCTCTTTCTAAATCTTCATCATTTATCACTAAAGGCATTAGTAATCTTATTGTATTTCCATATTTTCCGCAAGTAATAATTACCAAACCTTTTTTATGGCATAGATTGACCATTTCTGCTGCTTTATCTTTTGCTGGTGTATTTGTGTTAGGATCAATTAATTCAAATGCCATCATTGCTCCAATCCCATGGATATTACCAACAATTTCAAAATCTTTTTGCCATGTCTTAACTTGCCTATTTACTTTTTGTCCTAAGATTTCAGCTTTGTATAATAAATTTTCTTCTTGAAATATGTCTAATACAGCTAAAGCAGCCCTACAAGCAACGGGATTACCACTAAAAGTTCCTCCCAACCCACCAACATGTGGAGAATCCATGATTTCTTTACGTCCTATAATTGCGCTTAAAGGTAAACCTGCTGCTAGACTCTTTGCAAGGATCATGATGTCAGGTATAACATTCCAATGTTCCACTGCGAACATTTTTCCTGTTCGTCCCATTCCAGATTGAATTTCATCAGCAATAAACAAGATACCGTGTTCTTGACAAATCTTAACAAGTTGAGGGAAAAAATCTGAAGGTGGACTGATAAATCCTCCTTCACCTTGAATAGGTTCCGCGATAATCGCTGCAACGGATTCTGGAGCAACATGGTCAATAAGAAATGTTTCGAATAGTTTAATATTACCAAAAGGTATTCTATAAATCTCTGGAGCAAAAGGTCCAAAACCTAATTTATAAGGTTTTACTTTACTTGTTAAACTCATTCCCATGAGAGTCCGTCCATGGAAAGCATTTTCAAAGGTTATTATTCCTGTTCGTTTTGTGTAATATCTAGCAATTTTTATAGCATTTTCTACAGCTTCAGCACCGCTGTTCGCAAAGAAAGCCATTTTTGGAAAATCCCCAGGGGCAATATTACATAGTCTCTTTGCTAACTCTATGTAAGGTTCATACATAGCGACATGAAAACAAGTATGGATGTACTTTT
Organism: Promethearchaeota archaeon; assembly: GCA_048940605.1. Taxonomy (GTDB): domain Archaea; phylum Asgardarchaeota; class Lokiarchaeia; order Sigyniarchaeales; family SOKP01; genus Loki-b32. The sequence goes on along the minus strand of JBHLOJ010000018.1, from coordinate 16,317 downwards.
CTGATTGATCTTTAATAGCATTTACAACTTTTGGATGACAATGCCCTACATTAACTGTAGCAATACCACCTGCAAAATCTATCATCTCATTGCCTTCTATATCAATCATTCTGGCACCATATGCCTTTTGAATAAAGGAGGGAATAATATTGTAAACTGCCTTCGGGACATATTTGTTTCTTAATTCAAGCAAATTTTCATTCTTTTTCATGATTATATCTCTCTTCAATTTTTTTATACAATTTATTATTACTTTTTTTTTGTAGTTAAACTTAGCTAAATGAAGAGATTATATTTTCTGCAAATTTTTTTACTGTTTCGGTAATGTTTACAGTTCGCGGAAAACTTGCTAAAAAGTAGCCAGCATCGCTCTCCACAGCTTTTTCCACCTTTGTAAGATATTCTTCTATCGCGATAGGCCTCATTTCTCCCGCCATAAAAGCTATTTCGTCAGTTCGATTATGAAGTTTTGCGACATCTTTTATAATTTGTTTCATATCTTCCGGATTCTTCCCAGGCCAGGGGGGTATAAAACATATATTTCCGTATTGTCCTGCCAGTTTGAGCATTCGAGTCCCTTGGCTTCCAAAAATGAGCTTTGGATAAGATTTTTGCAAGGGTTTAGGATCTAATATAGCTCCGTTGGCTTGATAATATTTACCCTTAAAGTTAACTTCTTTTTTTGTCCATAATTGTATCATTAAATCAAGACCTTCATATACTTTATCCACTCTGATACTTGGACTATTCCATTCACTGTATCCTTCAAATTCTATCTGAGACCATCCAGCTCCTATTCCAATCATAGTACGTCCACCAGATAAAACATCTGCAGTCGAAATCATTTTAGCTAATATCCCGGGTGGTCGAAAAGGAATCGGGGTGACCAGTGTCCCTATTTTGATTTTTTCTGTTTTTGCTAATAAATGTGCTATTGTTATCCATGTTTCAAGTGTTCTATTATTATCTGGTCTTTGATGCCATGGCATTTCCCCCCACATATAATGATCGGGAAGTACTGCTCCATCAAAACCGCATTTATCTGCTTCTATAATAGCTTCTTCAATAAAGGAATAGTCATTATACCAATTTCCTAATCCGCCTAAAATAAACTTTATCATACTATTATTTTATTTCTCAAATATTATTAATTTATAGATTAAACCGCTTTCTTAGATATTATTTATATAAATTTCGTGAAACAGCCCTTTCAAGAAGAAACACATATATCTTGGTATTATCTCATTATAAAAAAGAATTTTAAAAATTATAACCAGTATTTGATTTAAGCCTTGAGATTACTAAGATTATGATTCAAAAGATGATATAAACTCATTATCACTTTTCAAAAAATAAGAAAGAACATAGATTTGACGTATAGTTGAGAAACGTTAAATAAGATAATTTTTACTATTCTTTTATGGGATTTAAAGATTTAGTTGAACTAAAAAAGAGAGAAAACCGTCTTATCCTAATTCTTGTATTCTGGCTTTTAGCTGGATTTACAGCGGTTCAATTTAGAACAACTCGATTCCTAGGTATTGCTATATTTATCCCACTCTTAGGATTTTTATTCATTTTATTATTAGCTCATCTCATCTTTAGGGAAAAGTTAAAAGAACTAACTTTTAAATCAATTTTAAAATATATTATAATCGCAATTCCACTTTTTCTAGTTTTTTACTTAATAATTGTTTTTTCAGTTATCATTTTAATTGGAATTTCTATAATTTCCTATATTATTATTACCTCATTTTTTACATTACATAATTGTTATAAATGGGGTGTAGATTTAGATGAAAAATTATATAAAATGCCAAGAATGCTGAATTTTTTTTTAAGGATAATAGCATTTATTGGAGGATTGGCTCTTGCAATTATCATAATGTTATTAATTGCTAATATTGGTTTCAAATCAGGTGTATTCCCCGAAGATGTAGTAGCTGAAATAGAACATATCCCCTGGCTTATGATCTCCTTATTTATAGTATTATTTTTTATTGGATCAATTTTTCTCTTCATTGGTAAATTTAATGCTTGGCTTGGAATCTTTCTCCTATATGTTGCAGGTTATAGTTCTTATTTAATATTCAAAACCTCTTTTAGCTTAATGAGTACCGAAGAATCTTTAACAGCTCTTCCAATACAAATATCTCTTTATTTTTTTGATTTATTCTTATTACTCATAACAATGGGAAGTTTAATAGGGAAAAAGGCTGAAATTATAAGTAAAAAATTGAAATTTATAAAATTTGAAGTCATTATAATCTGGTTAGTCTTTTCTAAATCAGCGTATGAATTTACTTTTGCTCTTCCTACTCCAGATGAGGGTGCATCTGTTTCATCTTCATTTATGTTGATATCATTCATAATTTTCATACCTCTTTTCTTGTCTATTGGCTTCTATGGAATTGTTAATTATTTTAAGCTAAAAAAGCAAAGAAAAACCGAGAAAAAAGCTAAGAAATTAACCCCAATTGAATTTGAAAATAGTAGAATTACTGAAACAACGAAATCTGAAACTATGAAACAAAAAACCGATACTATACTAAAAACTCGAGAAGAAACTTTAATCTGTCCTTCTTGTTCAGCAATCAATAGGCTAGGTGCGAAGTTTTGTGGTAAGTGCGGTTCTGATTTAAAATAAAATTTTAAAGTTTTATCAAAGTATATTAATTATAACCATTATGGTGCGATTCTGTTCTAAGAAGTATTACTATAATTTACCTCAAATAATAACAGGTTTAAGAATATCAACACAAAAAAATGATATTAATTCAAAATCTGCAAGATCTTTTCTTTTTTCCAAGATATTTACAAATTCAAGAGCATCTTCTACCTGCCCTTCTTGTAATAATGCCATTACTTTATTTATTCCCTCTTGAGTTGACTCAAGCATACTAATAATATATTAACCTCTTTTTACTTGCCCTTTAAAGGATGAAAATTGGGCAAAGGCTTTAGCGTCTCCTTCAATTTTGGCAAAAATATTTACTGGAGACGCTGCTTTTGGTTTGTTATCTTTACTGGCAGGTGTTGGCCCAAAAAAGATACAAAATCCGTTCCCACTAGGCCAAAATCCAATATCTCCTACCTCACATTCAACTTGAGAGTTTTCTTGACCTAAAGAGATGGGAATTTCACCAAACAATTCTTCTCCCCATCTAGACAGATTAACTTCAAAAGGTAAAACGTTCCAAATTGCTTCACATGTCTTAGGATTCTTATCGACGAGTAATTTCGCTTTTATTTGTCCGATTTTTTCATTTTCAATGATGATATATTCCATTTCCTTTTCATAATCAAAATTAACTTTTAATAGAAATTAATCAATTTTATTATTTAAACAATCTTGATATTAAATTGAGCATATGATTTTAGAAAAAACTGTTGAGCTCGTAAAGCAAATATATAAAGATCATGAAATAATCCCTCCTAAAATTAGTAAGGTGGTTATTGGGTTGGGTTATACTGGAGTAGAAATTACTCCTGATGACGTAAAACCAATTTTAGGATTAGCTTCTACCTTACCAAGTGTAATTAATAATGTTGATTGTAGTAAAATCAAGTTTGCGGGAAACCTCACTAACAAAAAGCTGATAGAATTAGCAGAGTGGTCTTATTTGGAACCAAGTTTAGAAAAAATTATTGGAATTGCAGCGTTAAATGCAGTATCTCAGCATATTTTAAGATTAAAGAATCATTATTCCAAATTATTTGGAGATCCCTTAGAATTTTTAGAGATTAATCAGGATACAAGTATTACTATTATCGGATTAATGAAACCACTTATTCGGAAATTGATGAAAAAAACACGAGACATTACATTGGTTGAAGATACTCTAAGAGTACCAGAAGATTTCCAAGAATTTAATTTTCGAACAACTATAGATGAGCTTAAGAAAGACGAAGTTTCGACCGATATTTTATTTTGTACTGGTACTTCTTTAATAAATAATACCTTGGGACAGGTTTTACTTCTTTTTAGAAGAAAGTCTAAAAAAATCATAGTAATGGGGCCATCTGTAGGAATTCTACCTGATATTTTGTTTAATCATGGTGTCGATATAGTCGGTGGAATGGAAATTACTAATTCAGAGGAAGTCTTAAAGATTTTGCAAGAAGGGGGAGGTACCAAATTATTTAAGAAATTTGGTAAAAAGTACAATTTAATAAAGATATAACCAATTATTATTTTATAAATTAAATTTAATAAATCAGATTAATCTGACTTATAATGGTCACAGAATTCACATTTAAGTGTATTATAATAGGTCCTGGTGCAGTCGGCAAATCTAGTCTCATACGAAGATTTGTGGAAAATAAATTCGAAATCAGTTATAAATTTACTATAGGTGTAGATTTTCTGGCTAAAACTATAGAATTTGAAAAAGGAAAGCTCGCTAAATTATCAATCTGGGATGTTGGTGGTCAAGAGCGTTTTAAATTCTTACGTCGTAATTTTTATGAAGGAACTCACGGAGCACTATTGGTTTTTGATCTCTCAAGAGCAAATACGTTTCCCAAAATGAAAGAATGGCTTATAGATATGCGTAGTATTATTGAGCATAAGATCCCCTTCATAATATTGGGGAATAAAGCAGATTTACTTCCTGAAGTTGGCGAAGTAATCAATAGAGACGGAACTAAACAGTTTGCCGAAGATGAAGAAAGTATCTATATTGAAACTTCTGCCAAGACAGGTGAAAATATTGAGAAAGCGTTTATTGAACTTACTCAACGTATGATTAAGCATTATTCATAACAAATCGCTCCTTTTTAAATGAATCGTTTTTGAAAATGTTTAAATATCTGATTAAGATTAATTATTAGAATCGCATAATTTGGGAATTGTTGTTTTAATGCCGTTATTTGTCTTCAAGGTAATTTTGATCGGTGCAGGTGCAGTAGGAAAAACTAGCCTTTTACATAGATTTGTAGAAAATAAGTTCAGTTTTAGATATAAACTTACAATTGGTGCTGATTTTTTATCTAAAGTTATTGAAGAATACCCAAATCCAGACACAACATGCAAATTACAGATCTGGGATATTGGGGGTCAAGAAAGATATAAATTTTTAAGATCAAGCTTTTTTGACGGAGCAAATGGGGCTTTAGTTGTATTTGATGTTTCCAGATGGCATACTTATGAAGAATTAGATGAATGGATTTCTGATTTACAAGAATTTGCGGGAGAAAATGTTCCCTTTATATTAATCGGTAATAAGGTTGATCTCATAGAAGATGTTTACGGAGAATATGACAAAGAGAGTGCTGAACAGTTTGCTAAAAGCCAAAATACGTTTTATGTTGAGACTTCAGCTAAAACGGGTGAAAATGTTGAAGATGCATTTCTTAATCTTACTCAAAGAATGATAAAGAATCAGAAACTTAAGTAAGAACATATATATCTCCTATAGCATACTAATTAATGATTTTAATTATTGCAAGTGATAAAAGATTTGTATAGAATTTAGCTAAATTACGTCTTTTCATCTCATTTAATATATCCTCTTGCTCAAACGCGAAATTATCTAATTTTATTTCTATATTTTTAATATCTTTTTTAATGAACTTAATTTCTTCTTCCAAATTCTGTATATCTTGCACCTTTTTTTTTTTCCTAATTTCATCCTTCAAATTATTGATATTTTGTAATTGTCGTTGTGTTGGTCTACTTTTCTCTTTTCTTTCTAATCTTAATTTAAAGGATTCTAATTTCAAATTTAAAACTCTCTTGTTGTGATCATATATTTTTCTTTTTTTATCTCTTTCTAAAGTGTATATTTTGTCATTTAATTTTCTAACTTCCTCTTTCCAAATGGAAGTTTTAGATTTTATGATCTTTTTCGCATTTTCTTGCAGAGGATGAATGAAATTGCTTTCCAAATTGATATTCTTAATTTCTTTATTAAATAGAAAAATTTTTTCATAATTTTCGATATCTAATATAAGACTCTCTAAATTTTTTATTTCCTTTCCCGTTTCATCGATAACGATAGGTACCATCTGACTTTCAATTATATATCCTTGAAATTTAACTATGAAAATAAATAAGTAGAATTCCTTTTGTAGAATTGTTTCTAAATTGAAATTTTTCGGTATTTTCTGTTTTCTTATTTCTAAGATGGTGTAGGTACCTTTGAACGAATCATCTCTACAGAAATCTAAAACAGCATTGATTAATGGATGACCCAAAGCAAAAAAATCAATTTCTTCTCTTTCTCTTGCAAATTCTAAATTAAAGGTACCAATATATTCATCTAAAAGTCTGTATCTAAGATTTTTTAAAATAATATCACTAACTTTTATCTTTGTCATGACATTATCCAATTCTTCTGTTTTGACCAAATCCGTTTTAATATTTTCCATGAATCCATATCTATTGTTCTCAAGATTCAAAAAATAATTCATCAGGAGGAATAGTTCATTATGAGTCAACTTCACATCGATGCAAGAGGCCAAAGAACTAATAAGGCCTTCCATTTGAAATGATTTCTTATCGATCATTAAATCGTCTAATTGCATTTCAATTTCTTTTGCCTTTTTTATCTCTTCATCCAAAGTCCGATAAAACTCGTTAAGTTTTTTTCTTTTTTTTCCATCACTTTCGGCAAAAATAACATTTTTAAGATCCTTTTCAACTCTCCCGATGATAGGTTCCAAAATTCCTATTGATTCTTCAAATAAGTTAATTCTTTTAATTAAAGCATAAACAATATCCGTTTCTACAGTTCCTTCCATATAAAAATTATATATATAAATTTCTCGAGATTCCTGTCCAATCCTATCAACACGACCAATTCTCTGTTCAAGCTTCATTGGATTCCATGGTAGGTCATAATTAATAAGCGTTCTACAGAATTGAAAATTTCGACCTTCACCTCCTATTTCCGTTGAGAGCAATATTGAAAATCCTTGCCGATTACGGAAACGTTCAACTGCCTCATCTTTTTGTTGTTTATCTAAACCACCATAAAAAACTTCTATGAAATACCAGTTTTCTTGATTTTCTATTAATCTCTTTAAAAATTTAAGTGTGTCAACAAATTGCGTAAATACTATAACCTTTTCATTAGGATTGTTAGAATATATTTGATCAAGAATTTCTATTAATTTATCAGATTTTGAATCATAAGGGATTTGCTTTAGTTTATTATAAAACTCCTTTAAAATCTTTTCTTGATTGAATATATTAAGACTCTCTTCAATTTGCTTTTCCGTTAATTTTTCTTTTAAATCATCAAATGATTCGGAATCAAGAAACTCTTCTTCTAGTTCCAGTTCAAAAAATTCAGGATCTTCTTCTATTATGTCATCTAAGTTAAGAAAAATATCTTTATAACGAGTTATCTGCTCCAATCTTCGCTCTAGGCTCTTGAGTATGGCATATTTCGAACTTGTTAATAATTTCTGAAGAGTAGTTATTACAAATCCTAAACCAACATTTTTTGTACTAATTGATGAATTATATATTTGGGCAAGGTATAACCGAATTTCATTATAAACATCTAATTCTTCCCTCGTTGGGTTAACTATAATAGTGTTGACAATCCTTTTATTTAGAAATTCTTCTTGAAATATGTTTTTCTTCCTGTTTCTAATTATTAATTTAGATAAAGTATGATCTGCCTCTATTTTTTTAAATAAATTAATCTTAAATGATTCATCGTTTAATTTAGATAAAACTTCATTATCGGTGCTGTTTTTATTTACATATCGTAGATTTTTCAATAACTTTAAAGTACTTTTAACTTCAAAGTTGTTTAATTTATCAATTTGGTTTATATTAGTAATAAGAAGATTGATAAATGGTAAATTCTTTCTAAAATGCTCAAAATCGCTATATGAGCTAAAAATTTCAGGATGAATTAGCTCAATTAAAGAATACAGCTCGAATGAATTTAATTGCAAGGGAGTAGCTGTTAATAAAAGCAAACTTTCACAAGTTGAACTTAAATTTCGAGCTAACTCATAATTTAATGTCTCTCTATGTCTCCCTGTGGTGGCATTTATAAGGTAGCGTCGTAAATGATGAGCTTCATCAAATATGACAATATCCCATGATATTTTTGATAATAATTCTATGTATTTTCTATTTCGTGCAAATTGAAGTGAGCAAATTATAAGATTATCATAATAAAAGGGATTTTGAAGTAAATCTGCACTCTTCAAATGACCGTTTTGTTTTAATTCTTTTATCTTTTTCCCATCATAAACAGTGAAATTAAGGTTAAATTTGTTTTCAAGTTCAAATTTCCATTGTTGAACTAATGATGCTGGGACTATAATTAATATTCTCTCAGATAAATTCCGAGCCATCATTTCCTTAATGTAAATTCCTGCTTCAATAGTTTTACCTAATCCTACCTCATCAGCTAGAATGATTCTAGGAAAATGTTCCTCTGATAAACGATGAGTTACATTTATTTGATGTGGCATTAGAGATAAGCGAGAATTTGTAATACATTTGATCTGATAAGATGTGTAATAAGAATAAAACAAGTTAGCCCAATATTTGAGTAAAAAATTCTGTGGAGGATCGATCTTTTGTTTTGCTATTGAGATCTCAATCGGTGTAGAATATTTAGCATAAATTTCATTCTCATAGATTTGAACTTTTTTACCATTTTCTTTTAGAAATTCATAGGAAATTAGACCATCTTTTATCATAAAATCTTTGGAATTAATTATCCCAATCCCTTGTTTACTTTCAATCTTTTCATTTATCTCGAATATGAAATGAATCAGATCAATAGGATGGATTATTTTAATAAAATTATTCTTGAAAAGCACTTTATATTTGGCTATAACTTGAGTATCCTCATCATCCAATGACTTTGAAGTAGGAATTTCGATGACTTTGATAACTTTACCTATTCCTAAGTCTGGATTTAGTCTGTAAATTACTAAATTTCCTAAATTAAATTTTTGTCCTTGACAATATACATTGAAACATTTGGAAAATCTCGATTCTAATTCTTTTCCACAAAATGGACAATTAAACTTAAGGGTATCTGTCTTGGAAACCATTATATTTATAATGTATTTAATATAGGGAATAGTAAAAATTTTCGTATTATTAGATTAAACTATTTAATGTGAATATTAAGGAAAAAAAATAAAATTTTCGTGATAAAATTGGAATCTCAGCATACTCCAAATTTCTAAATCACAAAGTTATAAAACTTTCAATAATGAAAAATATAAAGAATTTATACTAGGTAATATTAAAATTTAAACTGATTAAAAAATGTCGGATGTGGGGATAGAACCAACTTATGTTGGTAAGAATGAAAATTTAAAGTTTATAGTGCCAACAGAGCTCTTTGGAATGAGAATGAAATCTGATGTTAAAATAGATAGTGAAATAACTAAAAAGTATAATACTTATATTCAAGAAACTTTTAAAGGATTTCAAGAGGCTAAAAAGACAAAATATGGGAATGAGGGTAATTCTAAAACAAAAACTAGTTCTGAATTTTGGCAGGAGTTTGAAAAGAAAGCAAAAGATTTAGGAATTGATCTTATAGGTTATATTCCTATTCTTGAAGATTTTATATTTTATAACTTGAAAGTATTTGGCAGGAATGCGATTATACTTGGAATGGAAATGTTATGGAATGAAATAAAAACAGCACCAAGCATTCATTGCAATATCGAAGCCTTTCGTGTATATTATAAACTGGGAGAAATAACTATTCAATTAACAGAATACCTAAAGGAACTTGGATATAAGAGTGAAGCACATCATCCTTTTGGAGGTAAATTCTTATTCCCACCACATGCTGTAGCTGCAGGACTTGGAATTATGGGAAGAAATGGACTTGTTATCACCCCTGAGTTTGGACCTCGTCAAAGATGGGCAGTTATTTCCACTGATGCTGATATACCAAATTTAGAAAAAAACAATTTAAAAGCATTAGAAGATTATTGCAAGGAGTGTGGTGCATGTGTTAGAGGTTGTAAGGGAGGTGCTGCCTATGAAAAGCCAATTTATCATGAAGATTCTCCTGTAATAACTCACATAGACCGATCAAAATGTATCGAAAGTCTAATAAATAACAATTATTGTAGTTATTGTTTAAAAATCTGTCCTCAAGGAATTCCCAAAAAATAACTTATTTTAATTTTTCATTATCAAATTATAATAGTTATATTCAAAATGAAAACACCATTTTTAACTGATAGTAGATTACCTATTTTTTCTGATATAAAATGACTGAATCTGATAAAAAAGTAGATAATGAAAAAATCTCGAGTACCGAATCAATAGAGTTACTCAAAAGGGTAAATTCTGCTGCTAATTATTGCTACTCATGTAACCGCTGTAATAATGTTTGTCCAACTGCTTATCTTGATATATTTTATCCACGTAGCCTAATAATGGACCTTACTTTTTCAACACCAGAAGAAGCTTTAGAAAATAATGACATATGGAAATGCTTAACATGTGGATTGTGTTCAGTATATTGCCCAATGACTAAGGAAGAGATAGGAGTTAATTTTACCAAAATAATTAAGGATCTTCGTTCCTTAGTTTCAGAATATGAACCATTAAGAGAAACTTTAATGAGTTGTAATCATGAAAGAGTTTATTCGAGTTTGCCGAAATTAATGGCTGAAGATAAAATTAGATTTACAAATAAAATCGGTTTTTTAGACGGCACAGGATTAAAAACAACGGATAAAGGGAAAATTGGCTATTTTATGGGCTGTGTACCTTTCTTAACAGGTACAGCTCCTTGTGTTGTAGGATGCCCTGCGGGAGTTGACGTCCAAGGATATGTTTCATTAATTTCAGAAGGTAAATTTCAAGAATCCATCGATCTAATTAGAGATAAAAACCCCCTTCCGTACTTATGCGGGAGAATTTGTACTGCCCAATGTGCATTAAACTGCAATCGACAATACTTTGATGACCCAGTTGCTATCCGTGAGCTTAAACGATTTGTTTCCGATTGGGAAGCAGAACATCCCAATCAAAGCAAAATTAAACCAGTATCACAAACCAAGGAAAAGGTTGCTGTTATTGGAGCAGGACCAGGAGGATTGTCAGCTGCATATTTCCTCGCAAGAATGGGATATAAACCGACTGTTTTCGAGAAAGGAGATAAAGTAGGAGGAGTGGTAAGATATGGTGTTCCTCAATATAGACTTTCTGATGAAGCACTTGATCATGATGTAGAATTTATAAAAAGTATGGGGGTAGAAATTGTCTTAAACAAAGAGTTCGGTTCTAATTTTACTTTAAAAGATATTTGGAAAGAAGGATATAAGGCTGTTTTCATAGCTGTAGGTCTGTATATACCAAAAACTTTAAGACTTGAAGGTGAGGATTTACCTAATGTTCATGTTGCTCTTGATTTTCTTTTAGATCGAAAATATAAATGCTCAGAAAATCCTGAAGAATTTAAAGGTAAAACTTTTGGTATTATAGGTGGTGGAGCTGTTGCTGTTGATGTTGGTGAAACTGCTGTTCGTCTTGGAGCAACAAAAGTTGATCTTGTTGATATTTTAACTGAGGAGGTTCTCAAAAATGTACTTAAAGATTTGCATGAAGCTGAAAGGGAAATAATGGAATATCATTTTGAAACATCTACCGCGAAAATTACTAAGGAACCCAATGGTAAATTAGCTTTAAATTGCTATAAAATTGAGTGGGGTATACCAGATCCTGAAACAGGGAGGCGACCTTTAAATAAAATTGAAGGCTCAGAGTTTAAAATCGTTGTCGATCATATTGTTATAGCCATTGGTCAGGGACTTGACCCAGAACCACTTAATGCTGCTACTGATAATCAATTGAAAATAGAACGAGGTAAAATCGTAGTAGATAATTTAACATATGAAACTGGGATTCCTGGCGTTTTTGCCGGTGGAGATATAATCTATAATTCATTAATGTGCGCAGTTGATGCCATTGGGGATGGTAGAGAAGCCGCATTTTCGATAGATCGTTTCCTTCGGGGGATTGATTTAAAAGAAGGTAGAATAAGAAAGAATGATCTAAAACGATCTACTATTCCTAAGAAATATGTACTAACCCAATCATGCCAAGAAATGAACTTTATGCCCAGTTCCGAAAGATTGGTTTGTTTTAACGAGATGGAATTGGGATTTTCGGAGGAACAAGCGATAAAAGAAGCAAACCGTTGCTTAAACTGTAATTGTTGTTGTAATTCTGATCAAATCCCAGAAGATTTTGAAAAAGCACTTGATACTTCCGGGGTTATGATATGTGATTATGGGAGTCAAGATAATTGGAGATCCTTAAATGCTCCTGATTACTTAGAAATTCCTAAAAGGGTTATTGGAATTTTAAACCAAAATAATATTATTCCAGTTGTACTCCCGGAGGAAAAATGTTGTGGTCATGATAGTCTCTGGCGAGGAGATCTTGAAACCTTTAAGACATTAGCAGAGTATAACGTAAAAATGTTTAAAGAAGCGGGAGTTAAAACTCTGATTTTTAATTGCGCTGAAGGATTTTATACCTGGAAAAAGGAATATAAGGAACTTTTTAAAAATACTGATGAATTCGATTTTGAGATTTATCACATAACCGAATATATTCTAAAGGAGAATCTTTTACAAGATGTATCATATCCGAGTTCAGAAAAAATTAAAATAACCTACCACGATCCTTGTAGACTTGGAAGAATGAGTAAGGTCTTTGATGCTCCTCGTGAAGTATTAAAACAGATACCTGCTGTAGATTTAGTCGAAATGGAAGATATCATGGAAGATGCTGAGTGCTGTGGAGTATCTGCATATATTTCATGTAATCAAGATTCAAAAAAACTTCAAGAGAAAAAAATCCTTCAAGCAATAGAAACTGGGGCAGAATATCTAATTACAGCATGCCCAAAATGTATTGCACACTTAAATTGTTATCTAAATGAAAACAAAGAATTAAAAGGTAAAATAAAGGTCATTGATATCATTAGCTTTATTGGGAGATTGCTTTTTCTAGCGTAATATTTTACAGATTTATTGAATCTTTAATATCACTATGCAATTCTATCTTTTATTAGTGATTCTCTCATTTTAAAGAAGGCTTTTTTTAGGATTAACAAGTAACCTTTAAAATTTTGGTAATTTATTTTTAATAACTAAAATCAAAACAAAAATATAATGATTAAATTTAATGGTGAAAAACATGAGTAAAACTAAGGAAATCCCTGTTCCTGAGCAAATTAAAGGTTTTGCCCAAGTGAGACTTGACGTCAATCTTACTGATGGAAAAGTTAGTAAATCTAAATTATCTAATGAATTCTGCCGCGATTGGATTGGTGGTTATGGTTTTGGAGCTAAAGTACTATGGGATGAATGTCCAACTGGTGTAGATCCATTAAGCCCAGAAAATGTGTTTGTGTATGCACATGGTCCCTTCCCTGGAACAATTCTACCAACTTCAAGTAAATATGGTGTGTTTGCTAAGTCTCCATTAACAGGTCAGTTTGGAATGGCCATTTCTTCGGGATCTGTTGGCGCCCAAGCTCGTCGTGCTGGCATCAATATGATTGTGATCAAAGGGAAAGCCCCCGAACCTGTTTATATGGTTATTGATGACGATGATTATTATTTAGTTCCTTGTAAAGATACTCTTTGGGGTAAAGGGTGTTGGGAAACAGAAGAACTTTTGAGGGAAGAATTTCAAGATCATCGTCTTGGAGTAATGAGTATTGGACCAGGAGGTGAACGTGGGGGTTTTATGGGATGTATTACTAATGATCGCAATAGACAAGCTGGAAGAACTGGTATGGGGGCTGTAATGGGTTCAAAAAACCTTAAAGCAATATGCTTTCGAGGTACCAAAGGAATTAGCGTAGCCCACCCTGTCGAGTTTTTTAAGTTAGCTAAAAAATTAATAAAAGTTGCGAATGGTCCTGCTACAGCTAAATACCGAGATTTAGGCACCCCGGCAGGGATAACTAGCTATAATAAACTCGGAATGATGCCAACCTTCAATCATCGTGAAGGTACATGGGATAAAGTTGATGATGGAACTTTTACTGGTGATATACTCAATCAAGATTGGGTTGTAAAAAAAGTTGCATGCTCTCAATGTTCTATAGGATGTGATCATATCACAAAAATACCCAAGGATCACCCTAACTGGCCTAATCTCTATTCTAGTATTGACCAAGAATTATGTTATAGCTTCGGATCTGCTTGTGGAAATTATGATTGGCCTACGGTATTTAAGTGTGTGTCTCTAACTGATGATCTTGGCATCGATGCTATCAGTGGCGGTGTTACCGCTGCTATGGCTATGGAATGTTTCGAAGAGGGCATTATTACCAAAGAAGATTTAGGTTATGATTTACCTTTTGGTTCTACTGTGAATCTTGTACGATTTACAGAGGAAATGATACTTGGTAAAGGATTTGCGGGTAAAGTATTTGGTGATGGAACCAGAGAAGCTGGAAAGCGTCTAGAAGAAATGGGAAGAAAAAATGCAAGTTATTATGCCATGCATATAAAAGGTTTAGAAATGCCCGCTTTTGATGTCCATGGGATGAGTTCTTTTGCCGTTGGAATGAGTGTTTCTGTTCGTGGTGCATGTCATTTACGTAATGGCTCTTATGGACTTGATGCTAAAGGAAATTTTGATAGATTCGGATATGATAAACCTCTTGAGAGAGGGGACGCAATTAAAAAATTAGAAGATATTTATGCTATTATTGATTCCTATATTGTATGTAAATTTACCCGGGGCATCTATGAAAATGATGCGGAGATGGCAAAGGTTTTTGAACTTGTTACAGGTATTCCAGTAACTGAAAAATTTATCCAAGATAGAGGAGAAGCAATTGTAAACCTTTCGAAATGCTTTAATATAAGAGAAGGATGGACAAGAGATGATGAACGACCACCAGAAAGATTTTTTAAGCAACCTCATACAAGAGGGCCGGCTAAAGGAGTAGTATTAAAGGAAGATGGATATCAAAAACTCCTGAGTGGATATTTTGAGGCTCGTGGTTGGGATACTAAAACAGGAATTCCAACTGATGAAACTCTAAAAAGACTTGGATTGGACTTTGTTATTGGTAAATTAACCCCTTCTGGAGGTAAAAAGTAAATGTCAAAAACAACCAAGAAGAGAGGCGGAGTAGTCCATCAGTTTATTATCGTAGATCCAAACTTATGTACTGGATGTGAAACATGCGAATCTGTGTGCTCATTCGTGCATGATGGCGAGTTTAATCCAATAAACACTAGAATCCATAGAGTGAGAATTGAACCCATTCTAAATGTCGCTTTAGCGTGTCAAAAATGCGATGATGCTCCATGTGTTCGTGCTTGTCCAGAAAAAGCGCTAGAACAGGATAAGAAAACTGGTTCGATTATCGTTGATGACGATAAATGTAATGGATGCGCCTTTTGTATCAGAGCATGTGATTTTGGTGTTCTAAATTTACACATTCAAACTCAAAAAGCTCTTATTTGTGACCTTTGCGAAACTATGAAAGATGATTACATAAATGAAGAACGAGGGGAAAAATACCCTGCATGCATTGATGTATGTCCAAAGGAAGCTATTTCGTTAAAGGATGTCGAGCAAATAGGAGAAGAAAAGCGGATTGATGCAGTAAAAAGACTCTTTGGGGATATTTTAAAGGAAACAGAAGCATAAATTTCTTTTTATTCTTATTTTTTTTATTTGTTGATCATCACACAAGAAATAGTTCAAAAATTTTTATTTTAAAGAAGATGATTAATGGGTATTTTACTATCCAAAATTTAGGGGATAAAAATGGTTCAAATACATGGATTTTGCGATGAGCAATTTAAAGTGGTAAAAGAAGCTTTTGCTAAAAATTTTGAAGGGAAATTAGAGGTTGGTGCTTCCTTTGCAGCAACTTTAAATGGTAAGTTCATCATAGATGTGTGGGCGGGGTATAGGGATACTGCCCAAACTAAACCTTGGGCAAAAGTAAGTATTGCATATGTTATGAATAAAGTGGTATCAACTTTCACTGGAGATCCACGAAGTACAAAACCTATTGAAGCTTTCTATAATGCATTATAAAATTCTAATTACTTTTTCTGTTATCTATCTGTTGAAAAACTTCACTTATTTTGAAGAAATTTAGATTGTAGGTTTATAGATGAAATGAAAAAAAAAATCTCCTTTTTTTATCCAAAATAATATTTTTTTTTTCCGAAATTTCGATAATCAATAATTTGAAAGAGAAATTTGTATCGAAATGAGTCACTTTAGATGATATATGTGATATTAAAAAAGAAACTTCAATTAAATTATCAGATATTAGAAGAATTGAATTAGTATTTCATAATAATTTAATT
>JBHLOJ010000017.1:23480-34155 GCA_048940605.1 Promethearchaeota archaeon | reverse complement strand
ATGAGGTTCAATGGACTAATGGAAGAGCTCTCTCAAGAACTTACTGCGATAATTCTTGAAGGGAAAAAAGAGAAATTGCAAGATATTGTAATAGAAATGCTGCATTCACTAGGCAAGGCTCAAGAAATGGTCAAAAAAGTAGATTTTCTAGTGCTGAGGAATGATAAAACTGATTAATCAACTATTTTTTTAATAAACAGTTTTACATTTAATCAATTTCAAGTACTTGAGATTATAGATTTTATAGGAAAGCCTGCGAAATTAGCGATTTTAACACGATGAATTCATAAAGCTTCACCACATTGTTTATTGTGTCAACAACCATTCTTTATTATATCATAATCCCAAAATAAAGTATAATTAGTGTAATAATAATAATTATTATAAATTCTAATGATTCAATTCCTTCCTCCGATTGGATTAAAATGGTGATAATTGTAGGAACCAAAAATCCTATTAGGAAACCAATCAGAACTATAGTCCAAGGATCCCCCCAATTGTATGCTGAATAAATCCAAACGCCAATTCCTGCTCCGATAATTCCGGTAATCAAGCTAGCTATTAACCATATAATTATTTTAGTTCCATGCGCTACAGTTTTTGGAAAGGCGATATTCCTAGACTCACATCTTACACATCGTATAAAATTTTTAGTTTTAACATCCTTCGCCTCAACATCTGTCCATACAAATCCACAATCATTACATTTGTATCTAGGACTCATGATTAAACATATTTTCTTACAAGTTTAAATTTATATAATTTCTGATTGGTAAAGAATTATTATAAAATCTGAATTGTATCCTTTTACAAACAATAAAAAAAAGTATAAATAAAAAAACTTGATATTTTTGACCAATTCAAAGAACTGGTGGAGCTGGTCGGCCCATTAGAAGCATCGGTGTATGACTTGTGGTCCCATTTCCTTATACTCCCTTCTAGTAACCCACATGCGATGAAACGTTTTGAGTGAGCTTAGAATTGAACCGCCAATCCATACGGAATACATACGCTCTGGAGGTGCAATAATCTTTACATCAACCGACTCTGGAATCTGTTCTTTAATTTCTTTGGTTAAACGTTCTTTGATTCCAGGGAACATTGTGGAACCACCAGAAAGGACTATATTTGCATAAAGATCTCTTCGAAGGTCTACATCACATTCAGAGATAGCTCCAACGATGACATCATCTAAAGGCTCTAATTCTTTTCCGATTACTGATGGATTAAAGAAGCATTCGGGTGCTAAAAATCTTTCAACACCTACATTAATCGTTTCACCATCAGGAAGCATGTAGCTCTTTTCCATTCCAGCGACTTTCTTAGAAAGCATCATCTCTTTTTCTGGATCGATGGCTACATAACAGAGCTTTTCCTTAATGTCTCGAACTATTTGTTTCTCTGCTGATGTTGTAAAAGAGTATCCTTTTTGCCTTAGAAGTCTTTGTAGGTAGGTAGTTATGTCCCGACCAGCGAGATCAATTCTCTGGATAGCATGGCTTAAGGCAAATCCTTCAAAGATTGGTACAACGTGAGATACACCGTCACCAATATCAATAACACAACCGGTAGTACGACCAGAAGCATATAATGATAAAACTGCTTGCATTGCTACATACAAAGCTGGTGTATTGAACGTCTCAAACATAATTTCTGCCATTTTTTCTCTGTTTGGACGTGGATTTAATGGTGCTTCTGTTAGAAGTACTGGATGTTCACTAGGATCAATACGAAGATCTGTATAGAAGGTATAATGCCAGATCTTTTCCATAGCGGTCCAATCCTCTATGATACCATGTTCCACAGGGAACATAAGTTTCAAAACACCTTTAAGCTGCATGGCTTCTTCCCCAATGTAGTATTCCCGTGTATAATGCTCAACATCTGTCATTATAGACTCATATTTTGGATAACCAATAAGAGTTGGGAAAACCGAACGAGGTTGATCTTCTCCGGCGAAACCGTTTTTCGAGATTCCTGTACCGTTATCCACCACAAGGGCCTTGGCGTTTAAAAAGCTTTCTTCTTCTGCCATATTTTATTATCAGCCTATTTTTTTAATTTCAATTATTTTGGATTATATTTTTATGTTACTTGTGGTAATTTTAATTTTTATATTTTTATCAAAAAATTGTTTTTTTTGATTGTAAAATACAAAATTTAATAATCTAATAAATTATGTATTTATAAATTTTTTTAAACCAGAAACAAAAACTACCCTATTTTTAAAGGCTTTATAAATAAAGTATGAAATCTCGTGAAGTATTTGATTGGTAAATTAGCGTATTACAATCTAATCATATTTCCGTCATATTATGATTTTACAAAAAATTGTGTAAAAATTTTAGGAAACTGAAGAGAATTGTTATAAAAAAATAAGGTTTCCGACATTAATATTGATGGCTTTATCACCTAAAAGATTATTATTTCACAAAATAGATATTAAAATAATGAGGTAAAAATTATTAATTAATATAGAAATGGAATTAAATCCTGATTATATAAAAGAGAAACTTTCTGAAATTGGAAAAAAGGAGGGTTTAAACCTATTAAAAGAGCTAATTAATAACTCGAATGATTCTAATATACGTAAGAAAGCGTTAGAAAACTTTGGAATGATAGAAGAGAACAACAATTTCTCATTTTTCGAACACTTATTTCTTTCGGATGAAGATCTAGATATTAGACTAATTGCTGCGAAGATACTAAAAGACAAATATTTAACTCATAAGAAACTATTTCGCTTACTAGAGTATACATTAAAGAAAGTAGACTGTGTGGACCAAAAAGTCTTCGCTGTTGGGGCTTTGAACTCAATGGAAAGCTCAAAAGCAAGAAAAATTTTAACAGATTATTTAAAGGACTTCATAAAGATAAAATTTAAGGACAAGATACCTGTATTAGATTCTAGCTACGATTATAAATTACCAATCCCTAAGAGTGTTATTGAAATTCTTATCAACCTGATTTTATGTGATTTCTATGAAGATAAATGTAGATATCTTGTTACACTAAGAAAAGGAAAAATTGTTGCTTTAAATTGTGAAAGTTCGAATTTAGAAGAAATATCAAACATATATGGGTTTTATTTGCTAAATGATTTGGAACATCTATCCATACAAAGAAACAACTTTAAAAGAATCTCACATATTCAACATTTATCGAAACTAAAAACTTTAGATTTATCCCACAATAAACTGAAAAAGATTGAAAATTTAGAGAGTTTAGACAAATTGGAAGAGTTATATTTATCTAATAATAATATAAAGAGAATAGAAAACTTAGAATCATTACCAAAATTAAAAAAATTGATATTAAGTAATAACGCAATTAAAGTTATTGAAAACTTAAATTCTTTAAAAAATTTAGAAGTTTTAGATTTAAGTCATAATGATATAACATATTTACGTAATTTAGATAAATTAGAGAACTTAAAAAGATTAAATCTTTCCTCCAATAAAATTGAAAAGGTGGAAGGTCTTAGTCAATTAACCAATTTAATGTGGTTATATTTAAATGATAATAGAATTTCTCAGCTTGAAAGTTTATCAACTCTAGATAAATTGAAAGGATTATATCTTTCTAATAATACCATTGAAAGAATACAATCATTAGAAAATTTAATCAGTTTAAAAAAGTTAGAGTTATCAGGTAATAGAATCCAAAGATTAGAAGGCTTAAATAAATTAGGTGAACTGCAGGAATTATACCTAGATAATAATCTTATACAAAAAATAGAAGGTCTTGAGGGTTTAAACCATTTAATCATGCTTCATATAGGCAGAAATAAAATAGTAGAATTTAAAAAAGAAAGCGTTGATCATTTGAAAAATTTAAATTTTATATTTTTAAATGAAAATCCATTAAATCAGAAGAGTTTTGTGGAATATCAGAAAAAAATTAGGTTTCCATGAAGACTTAATATAAAATCGTTAAAATATTGTAATTATAACTTTATTTACTCTGATTTAAGTAATCATCAATCCAAAGTTCCATTAAGACTTCGTCATAATATTTAGAATCCATAAGGAATTGTTTTTTTCTAACACCTACCTCTTTAAATCCTAATTTCCTATATAGATGGAGTGCTCTTTCATTTGTAGAAAAACAACTCAAAATAATTTTTTCTTTATTATTCAATTTTTTAGATTCTCGGATGGCTATATCAATTAATTTAATACCAATCCCCAAATCTCGATACTTTTTCTTGACAATTATTCCTAGAATCCCAACATGAGATCCGGCATCCCATTCAGAATGGGAAATTTCACATTGTCCAATGATGTTATAGGGGCGGTTTAACTCTTTATTTTCTGCTATGATACAGATTTCCTTTTCATTTTTAATTTTTCGATACCATGAATCTTTCTCAAGTCGAGATCTAACAGGAAAAAATACAGGCAAGTATATTCCTTCTTCTACTACCTCATTAAAATTATTCCATACACCTTCAATATCTGATTTACTTAAATGTCTGATTATGATTTTTTCTCCTGTTTTTAACTCGAAAGTCTTGTTCATTACTTAAATATAACTTTTTATAATTAAATTCCTTATGGTAATATTATGGAAAATAAAGATGATGAAGCTCTTCATAAAGGAGAAGAAGAAAAAGATTCAAAAAAGAAGAAACCTGTTGCTAAAGATTTGGTTACATTAAAGCATGTGGAAACTAAAACACAAGAAATTAGTCCAGAAACAAGAGATCTTGCTCAAACTCTTAAAGAAAGGTATATTGAATATGATCAATTTGAAAGACTTACAAATGATGAAATTACCATCCTTGAAACGTTTATGGGTAAACGACTCTTTTTAGAACGAATAGCTATAATTGCTAACCAATCTAGGATACCATTAGGAATTCCTGGGTTTAAAAAAGCTGAATTAGAAAAAATTTTAGAGGGACTCGCCTCAAAGGGATATATTGAGTTTGATTTGGTTGGAGATAAGAATGTGTATTTTCTTACAGAAAGAGGCAAATATCGAGTTCAATAATTTCTATAATCTTTTTATTCTTTTTTGAGAATCAGCTTACTGATTGGAATATCTTGATATTCCTCATTTGGATTTTCTCTTCTAATCGTAAGAGGTAAAATTTTTGATCTTAATTCCACTTGAGCAATTTTAATTGGATCTATCATATCCTTTGGCTTTTCCACGAGTATAGGAGCCCCAAATGAGATCTGTAGTGCTCTCGCCCCCACAATCCTCGCTTTCTCGTATCTAGTTAAAAAGATTGATCCAATCTTAACGTATTTTCGAACTTCTTTATAATGTTTGCGTAGTTCTCGAGATTCTAAAAAACTAGACATGGTTGTAATAACCAAAAAATCAGTGATTAGATTTTTAAAATGCAGAATATCATATAACTTTTTCGATCTTAAAAAGGAATGCGCGAGAGGGGAGTCGAACCCCTGATCTACACGGTTTGCTCCTTAGTTTTTCTAAGCGTGAGCGTGTCGTTATAGCCACTAAACCACTCGCGCATATTAGTAATAAAGTATAATGCGCTATATGAATTAAACCTTTTCTTACTCTAATATTTAATCTAATTTATTAAAATATTAGTAAAACGATTTAAGAACGTAAGCGTTTTTTATTGATCTTATTAAGTCTTGTAGTTTATATATACCAATTCAATTTTTTACTTCAAAACAATATTAATTTATTCTCCTGGTGATGTTAGTCTCAACAAATAGAGATTTCATTTCTCATCCTTTAATTAAGCCAAACCTTGTTTCACGTAGAGAATATCAAGAATCAATTTTTATCAATTGCCTAAAAAATAATTGTTTAGTGGTTATTCCAACTGGTTTAGGAAAAACTGTTATCGCTTTAATGCTTGCTGTTCATAAGTTAACAGAGATGCCAAAATCAAAAGTAATTTTTTTAGCACCAACAAAACCTTTAGTAGAACAACATCACAAATCGTTTCTCGATCTTACCTTAATTCCACCAGAGTCATTACAATCTCTTACTGGGGCAATAGTTCCTGAAAAGCGAAAAATAATATGGAATCAAATAAAGGTGGCCTTTATGACCCCTCAAGTTCTACAGAATGACCTAATGTCCAATTTATACTCAATTAAAGATGTTTCACTAATTATTTTTGATGAATGTCATAGAGCTGTCGGTGATTATGCCTATTGTTTCATTGCCAAGAAATATATGGAGAATACGGGAATTAATCAGATATTAGGGCTCACAGCTAGCCCTGGTTCAACTTTGGAAAAAATAAATGAAATAAAAGATAATTTATTCATAAATCATTTAGAAATAAGAACAGATAAAGATATTGATGTAAAACATTATGTCCAGAAAGTAGATAACGAATGGATTAAAATAACTTTACCTAATGAATTTTTAGAGATTAAAAGAATATTAGATGAGAATTTGAAAGGAATTTACAAATGGTTAAAAGAAAAAGGTTTAATAAATTCTTTTGATCTCAATAAAATTACTCGAAAAGATCTCCTTCAATTAAATAATATAATTAATAGGAAGATATCAGCTTCTCGAGATGATGAGGAGAGGTTTGAAATGTTTTATGCTAAAAAATTACAAGCTAATGCTATCAGGTTATCTCATATGTCAGAATTACTTGAGACACAGGGAATTAATGCGTTGAAAGATTACATAGAAAAAAATGAAGAAAAAATAAAAAATAATTCGGCTAACAAATCTCTTAAGGAGCTTTTTGCAAATAAAAATTTTAGGAAAGTGCAAGAATTAACATATCAGATTCAATCTAAAGGTATTGTTCATCCTAAACTCGAGTACTTAGAAGATATATTAACTACTCAATTACAGGAAAATGAAGGATCAAGAATTTTAGTTTTTGCCCATTTTCGAGATTCTGTTAATAATATTGTAAGATACTTTAAAGAACATAAGATAATTAAGGCACATAAGTTTGTTGGGCAAGCACATAAAGGATTTGATAAAGGATTAACTCAAAAAACACAGATTAAACTTCTTGAAGAATTCAAAGAAGGGATTTATAATACCCTTGTAGGTACCAGTGTTGCTGAAGAAGGTTTAGATATAGCAGAATGTGATTTAGTAGTTTTTTATGATGTTGTACCTAGTGCTATTCGCTCAATTCAGAGACGAGGTCGAACAGGTCGGAAAAAAGAAGGGAAAGTTCTTATTTTAATGGCAGAAGGAACCAGAGATGAGGGGTATTATTGGGCTGAGAAAGCAAAAGAAAGGAAGATGAAAGATAGTATAAAAAAAATAAAATCATCAGAAGAAGACACCAAGAAGGGCCAATCAAACCTCCTTAACTTTATTGAAATTGCTGAAAATGACGCGGTTTCTAGTCAAAAAGTTCCGGATGCAAAGCAGTTTGAAATAATTTGTGATAATAGAGAAACTGCCTCTTCAGTTGTGAGAAATTTATCATTGATGGGAATTAATCTAAAATTGGAACAATTATCTGTGGGTGACTATATAATTTCAGAACGGGTTGGTATTGAAAGAAAAAGTTCACAAGACTTTTCAGACTCAATAAAAGATGGAAGATTATTTAAAGAGTTAAAAAATTTGAGAGATACTTTTGAGAGATCAATATTAATCTTGGAAGAAGACCCATTTGAAAATTCAAGTCTAAATGAAAATGCAATTTATGGAGCAATTTCTTCAATTATTCTAAATTTAGGGGTCACAATATATAAAACAAAGAATGCAAAAGAAACTGCGATGTTTTTATATCAACTGGCAAAGAAAGAACAATTAGATAGTAGTAGTTCCTTAAAATTAAGGTTTGATAAGGCCCCAATTGAAACTTCTCGTCTTTTAGAATATGTGGTTGCGGGGATTCCAGGAGTAAATACTACCCGAGCAAAAAATCTTTTAAAAGAATTCCAAACTTTACAAAATATCTTCTCAGCAGATATACCAGACCTAACAAAAATTGAGAATATTGGAAAAAAAATCGCTCAAGAAATTTATAAAATTAGTAGATATAAATACAAGAATGATCATTAGATTCAAATAGGTATATAATCTCTAATTGATTAAAACGATAAAAAAGATTTTTAACGTTTTTAATAATTATTAATTATATTATTGAATTTAATTTATGAAAAAAATATCTCCAGAGCGAAGGTATAAATGATAAAGTTCAAAGTCGTTGTTGCTGGGGCTAAAAATGTTGGGAAAACATCGTTAATTCGTCGATTTGCCACAGGCAAATTTGAAGTATCTACATTATCTACGATAGGAGTTGATTTTGAGACAAAAAAAGTAATTGTCGATGATACAGAGATTTTACTCAATATTTGGGACTTCGCTGGTGAAAAGAAATTCAGACTTTTATTTCCTTCCTATGTTTCAGGTGCTTCAGGGGCTTTAATGTTGTACGATGTTACTAATCCAGATTCACTAAAGGATCTTTATGATTGGTTAAATGTAATATCTTCTGTTCCTAATTCACCCAAAACAAAGATTTTGATTGAAGCGAAGGTTGATTTAAAAAGGAAAGTGAAAATAGAAGAAGCACAGCAAATTTTTGAAAAATTCAATTTTCAAGGGGAATTAGTTAGTACTTCTGCAAAAACAGGTGAAAATGTCGATAAAGTATTCGATATGCTAGGTCGTGAGATATTAAAAAAATCATTACAAAAATGCCCAAATTGTGGAGAATTTTATCCAATTGAATTAAAATTCTGTCAATATTGCGGCTCTAAAAGAGCTTAAATATCTTATTTATTGAATGATTTGCTCTTTTTCTTCTTAAATGATTAGTTCTATCTGAAGTTAAGAAAAATTTATTTACAAAAATAGATTTGAAGAACTATATTGATAATCATGAGTAGTTTTTATTATGGATTACGATATTCGTCAGGATGTTGAGGAAATTAATCAAAGACTGAAAAAAGATGGCATTACATTTGAAGGTAAGACAATTTTAGTGACAGGTGGTGCAGGTTTTCTGGGTAGTTGGGTATGTGATGTTTTAGTTAAACAAAACGCATATTGTATTTGCTTAGACAATTTAACTTCAGGTCAACCAAAAAATGTAACACATCTTATGGAAAACGATAATTTTAGGTTTATTAATCATGATATTTCTTACCCTATATATTTTGGAATGAGTTATCATCCATTAGGTATTTGTATAGGAGATATCAAGAAAATAGATATTGTTATGCATATGGCTAGCCGAGCATCCCCATTTGAATTTAAAGATAATCCAATCTCTATTTTGAGAAGTAATACTTTGGGAACATTAAATTCTTTAGGTATCGCAAAATTTCATAATGCTATATTTTTTTATACAAGTACATCTGAGGTTTATGGAAATCCTCCTAAAGAAGCCATTCCTTCACCAGAAAGTTATTTTGGGCATGTTAATCCTGTTGGTCCCCGAAGCTGTTATGATGAATCTAAAAGAGCTGGTGAGGCTTTTATTAAAGCTTATGAACTACAACATCAAATGAGAACAAAGATTGTGAGAATTTTTAATACTTCTGGACCAAGAATCCGACATGGACCAGAATTTGGAAGAGTAGTACCAAATTTCATATATCAAGCTTTAAATGATGAGGATATAACTATATTTGGGGATGGATCTCAGACGAGATCTTTTGTGTATATTGTAGATGAGATTGAAGGTATTCTTAAAATAGTATATAAGGATGAAGCAAATGGAGAAGTTATTAATTTAGGTAATAATAAAGAGTATACTATTTTGGAATTAGCGAAGATTATCAAAGATTTAACTAATTCAAATTCGAAGATAGTTTTTAAACCCTTGCCTATTGATGACCCCGTTCGTAGATGCCCTGATATTACTAAAGCAAAAGAAATTTTAAATTGGGAACCGACAACCTCGTTGGAAGATGGACTTAAAAAAACTATCGCTTGGTTCAAAGATAATGGATAATAAAAACAACAAAGAGAAAAAAAAGATTAAGAGATCCAGTAAAAAGGAATTTGATATATTACTTAAAATCTGTTTAATTATTGGAATTGTAATTATATCGGGTTTTATTATTTATGAAGTTTTTAAGCCCGAACCTGGATATGTTACCTTTGGTATTTTAAATGAGAATCAAGAAGCGGAGAATTATCCCACTGAGGCCTTTCTAAATGAAAATATCTCTTTTTATCTTACTGTTGAGAATTATTTAGATCGAGATTTTTCCTATCAAATTCAGATTAAAAAAGGAGATAATTTGACTTCTATGAACCCTAATTCCGGTTCTGATGGTATTCTTAATTTTTCAATAGGAAATTTCACATTAAAAAATAAGGAGAGTTGGCTTTCAGGAAAATTAAATATTTCATTTTCTGAGATTGGCGAAAATCAAATACTAATAGCAGAATTATGGCAAATCAAAAATAAAATAATAGAGTTTTACGATATACTTTGGCTACGAATTAATATTACAGCTTAATATTCTCCCCCTATAATTTGCACATCCTTAACTCTTACATAGGGTGCTTGAAATGCACCATAAATTTTGTATTCTTTTGACACTGCATTAATATTTATAAACAATTCCAATAGATTTATTCCGACCATAGTTTCATTTAAGGGTTCTTTAATTTCTCCATTAATAATTAAATTTCCATGGAGTATTAAGCCAGAAAAATCCCCAGTGGAAATATTAGGAGTATCTCCTGTATAATCAAAAAAAATTCCTTCTTTTACATCCTTTATCATTTC
>JBHLOJ010000017.1:0-23380 GCA_048940605.1 Promethearchaeota archaeon | reverse complement strand
AAATCCCCAGTGGAAATATTAGGAGTATCTCCTGTATAATCAAAAAAAATTCCTTCTTTTACATCCTTTATCATTTCATTTATTGTAAAATCTCCATTTTTCATAATAAAATTGGTAGTTCCTATGGAAGGAATGGAACTATATGAACTTCTAGCTGCATTTCCCGTACTTTCAACACCTTCTTTACCTGCTGTATAACTATTGTGTAATAAGCCAGTTTTTAGGAACCTGCCTTCTTCAAAGATCTTTTTATTTCTACAAGGGACCCCTTCTCCATCGAAGATTGCTGATCCAACAGCATCATCAATCAGTCCATTATCTTCGATATTTAAATATTTTGACCCAAGTATTTCATCTCTTTTATCTACAAGAAAGGTTCTTTTGTATTGGAAGGATTCACCATTTATAGCAGAAGCAAGAGGTCTCATTATTAACTGTATAGTTCCTTTTGGGCTTAGAATGATTGGGAGTTTCATACTTTTTATTTTTTTCCTATTAAGGTTTCTTTTAGCATCTTCAAGGGCCGTTTTAGCTACATTATATGCATCTAATCTTTTTATATTTCGTTCAGATTGCCATTCATAACCATCTGAGGTTTCTTTACTCAATTTATCTTTAACTATGATATGTGAAGATAGTGAACAACTTGTATCTTTTCCTGAAACTTCTAAACCATTAGAATTAAATATATTTGTTTTCGTATAATTTGAGATAAAACTTCCAGATTGTGATATTGCATATTCATCTTGTTCGCAAATTTCAATTAAGGTATTGATATAACTCAAGGAGTCTTCAAATTGTAAATCTTTTAGATTTTTATCGAATAAACCTTTTACTACCGGATAATTTTGATAACCACTAGGTAAATCATAAAAATCTGGATCAGGTGTACTTACCTGCATCATTTTTAGAGCAGTCTTACAAAGATCTTGAACTGTTTTTTTTTCTAATTTATTCGAAAATGCAAATCCTAGAGCCCCTTTTTTATTAATAACTCTGACAGAAACTCCATTATCTTGTCCAGTTTCACTATTTTTAACTGAATTTTCTTCAATTTCTATACTGATATAGTTATTCTTTTCAAAAAAGATTTCTGCACATTTTATTTCATGTGTACTCTGCTCAATCAGCTTTAAACCATAATGTGCCAAATTAAATACGTTAGAATCACCTTGCAATTAATTCAACCCTCCTACTGTTATATCCTCAATACGAATATAAGGTCCACCATCACAAACCCTAACACTTTGGCCACCTTTTCCGCACATCCCATCTGAATAATCAACTTCTTTCCCGATCGCTGAAATTTTATTTAATACTTCAAGAATCATTCCACTTAAAGAAACATCTCTCATCAATTCTTTTTTCTCTCCATTACTAATCTTGTATGAAAATTTACACTTAAACTGAAAATTTCCTGTAGATGGATCAGTATAACCGTATTGGAAATCCTCACAAAGAATTCCATTTTTAGTGTCTTTAATTATATCCTCCAAACTCCAATTTCCTGGTTCTATAAAGGTAAATCCCATACGAACTTGAGGTCTGGAAGAAAATGATGATGATCTTCCATGACCGTTAGGAATGGTATTCATTCTTGAAGAAGTTTCCAAATTATGCAAATAACTCTTAAGAATTCCATTTTCAATAATATTAGTTTTCTGTGATGGAATTCCTTCATCATCTACGAAATAACATCCGAATAGATCGTAAGGTAAATTGAATTTTTTTCCTTGACCCATAGTTGGATTATCTATTATATTAACATTTTCTGAGGCAACTTTCTCACCAATTTTCCCTTTTAGTATACTATCATTATTCAAGACTAAATCTGCTTCGACTGCATGTCCGAATGCTTCGTGAATCAATGTACCTGTTAATTTTGGATCAGTTATAATTGTGAATTTACCACCGATAGGAGATTTTGCTTTGAGCATATCTACAGCCTCCTTTGCTGTTTTTTTGCTTAAATTTTCTGCTTTTTCTGTTTTCATAATCTCAAAACCTCCAATCCCACCTACTGAATTTATAGCTCTTTGAAGTATTCCATTTTCTTGAGTATATACTAAACTGAACAGTCTTAAAAATGATAAATCTTGAAAAATGTGAGTATTAAAAGAATTGATTAATAAACTATTAGCATGACCATCAACATATAGAGTATGGGTATTTTTTACTTTTGGAGAGTATTCAGCAGCAACTCTTTCATGATTTTTAACTCGATTTATCTTCTCTTCAATATCAACCTCATCTAATTTGTTTTTAGTTTGGACTTTAAATTCTTTAATTAATGGATCATGTGGTGTTATTTTGAATTTATTTCTACATAATGATTCAGATAATCTTGCTAGCTTAATAGCTTTCTGAAATCCATTTAATATTGCTTTTCTATTAAGATCTTTTAAAACGTAAAAACCCCACCCTCCATTAATGAAAGCTCTGATTCCACATTCAGTAATATAGTGAGAAGAGATTTCTTTACTTTTTAAATCTGTAAAATCTAATGTTGCTCCACGACTTACTCCAGTTCTAACATCCCAATATTCAATCTTATCTCTAGCGATAGTGTTCAGTTCTTTTATTAATTTATCATCTATGTCCTTTAAATCATCGTCGAATTCCATATTTTTTTTCTCTGTTATATTTAGAACCCAATTTATTTTTATTGTATTTTGGGTAAGATGTTTAATAAAAAAATTGTAGAAAACTATCTTAAATACCTTTGTTTTTTAAATCAGCCACATAACTTCAAACATGACTCTTAAAAAGAAGTTTAGGTTTTGTCTTCAGTTCTTTAATAATTGTAATTGCTCCTTTAATTGTACATAATCTAGAAAATTTAGTAGAATTTTTGAATGAAAATGAATGATTACATTTCCAACATTTTTTTGTTTTAATAACTCGGTTGGTGTAATACCACTCCCCACATCTATAACATCGATAAAAAAAGTATTTTTGTAAATTGTACATACAAAAAAGACTAAATGAATTAATAAATTTAACTTAAATTAGCCATAAGATTTACTAATTTTCAAATTCTACCATAACAAGATATCATTTTTCTTATTAATTAGAAAGTAATTTTACTTTTCGTTTATCTACACTATTTTATCCTAAATAAAATAAGATATATGTTTTGATGAATCATTATTTTAATTATAAGTAATAAAAAAAAGGAGAAATTATGGATCACAAATTTATTCATCCTATCGAGACTAGGTATCGAACCGAAATCGCTGATTTATTTACTGAGGAAAAAAAATTAGAGAACTGGTTGAAAGTTGAAGGTGTTTTAGCAGAAGTTCACGCAGAATTGGGTAATATTCCTAAAGAAGCTGCAATAGAAATAAAGAAGAAAGCTAATTTAAATTATGTTAGATTAGAAAGAGTGAAGGAAATTGATAGGGAAATTCATCATGACCTGATGGCTATGGTAAAAGCTTTAGATGAACAATGTGAAAATGGTGCTGGTAAGTACGTCCATCTTGGAGCAACTAGCTATGATACAGAAGATACTGCAACTTCATTACAATTAAAAGAAGCTTTAACCTTCATTAAAACCTCATTATTGAAATTATTGAAAATTTTAATTAAAATTACGGAAGAAAAAAAAGATCTTGTGTGTATTGGAAGGACACACGGACAACATGCTGTCCCTACGACGTATGGAATGAGATTTGGTGTATGGGCATACGAAATAAATAGACATCTTGATAGGATAGCTGAAGTCGTAGAGCGTATATCTTATGGCAAAATGTCTGGTGCTGTCGGCACAATGGCAAGTTTTGGAGAGAAAGGGATTGAAATACAAAAACTAGTTATGGAAAAACTTGGGTTAAATCCAGTTCTTATCGCCAACCAAGTTGTTCAGAGAGATCGTCATGCGGAAGTCATATTTTTAACCTCGTTAATAGGACAAACTTTAGCAAAAATCGCAAGAGAAAATCGAGTACTTCAGAGAAATGAAATAGCTGAGATGTTTGAACCATTCAAACAAAAGCAAGTTGGAAGTTCTACAATGCCACATAAACGAAATCCTCATAAGTCGGAGAGGATTTGTAGTATAGCAAGAATAATTAAATCTAATGTCATCCCCGCTTTAGATAACATAATTTTAGAGGATGAAAGAGACATTACAAATTCGGCATCTGAAAGAGTAATTATAGGAGAAAATTTTATACTATTAGACTATATAATTAAAGAATTAGATAAAAATCTTGAAGGTATCGAGTTTGATGAGGTTAAAATTGAAGAAAATCTAAATCTTACCAAAGGAGCATGCTTGACTGAAAAAGTAATGGTTAAACTCGTCAATAGGGGTATAGGAAGACAGGAAGGACATGAAATTTTAAGGCAAGCAGCAATATTAGCAAGAAAAGAAAATCGGTTTATGAAAGATATTTTATTTGAAAATAAAAAGATCAGTAATCTATTTTCGAAAGAAGAACTGTCTGATTTATTTGATGCTCACAAGTATATAGGAAAAGCAATTGAACAAGTTGAGAATCTAATAAAATTTCTTAAAAATAAATACAAATGGTAGCCAAATAAAATGGCTGAAAATAATAATATTTATTCTAAATTGGGAGTTTCTTCCAAAAAGGAAGAAGTTTATAAAGCTATAGAAAATTTAGATAAAGGCCTCTTTCCAGGAGCATTTTGTAAGATTGTAGAAGATGTTAATGGTCGGAATGACTACTGTTCGATTTTTCATGCGGATGGGGCTGGTACAAAATCAAGTTTAGCTTATATGTATTATAAAGAAACTGGTGACATATCTGTTTTCAGAGGAGTCGTTAGAGATGCTGTGATAATGAATATCGATGATATATTATGTGTTGGGGCAACTGGAGATATCTTCTTATCTAATAATCTTGGTAGAAATAAATCTCTAATTTCAGGAGAAATACTTACTACAATAATTGATGAGTATTATACTTATTGTGAAAAATTAACTAATCTTGGTTTAAAGGTTATAATGTGTGGTGGAGAAACTGCTGATGTAGGTGATGTAGTCAAAACTGTCCTCCTTGATGCATCAGTATTCACTAGTATGAGGAGAAAGGACGTCATCAATGCAATAAATATTAAAGAAGATGACGTAATTGTTGGATTAGCAAGTTCAGGAAAAGCTTCCTACGAAGAAGAATATAATAGTGGAATTGGAAGTAATGGATTAACTTTGGCTAGACATGGAATGCTTTCCCATGAATATTATGTTAAATATCCAGAATGTTATAATCAAAGCTTAGATGAGAAATTTGTATTTTTTGGTAGAAATAAATTAACAGATCCAATAAAAGGTTTAAATTTGAATATAGGGAAGGCATTATTATCACCCACAAGAACATATGCGCCAATTTTATCAGATGTTTTAAAAAAATATAGGACAAAGATTCATGGTATCATTCATATTACTGGAGGTGGACAAATGAAAAACCTAAACTACGGTAAAGGTATTAAATATATTAAAAATAACCTTTTTTCAGTACCAAAAATTTTTGAGATTATTCAAAAATCATCAGAAACTCAATGGAAAGAAATGTTTAGTGTATTTAATATGGGACATAGAATGGAATTGTATTGTGAAGAAGCAATAGCAAAAGAAATTATATCAATTGCCAACAAGTATAATGTTGGATCTAAAATTATAGGGCACTGTGAAAAATCACCTTTAAAGGATAAAAACATGGTTGAGATTAATTCTGAATTTGGTTCATTCAAATATAATTAAACCTACTAAAAATGACTAAAAATTTTGATGTTATTTGTATAGGAGCCGCTTTAGTTGATATGGTTGCTCAAGTCGCAAGGTTTCCAGAAAATGATGATGAGGTCTTTGTTTCTGATTTAAAATTGTTATCTGGAGGAGCTGCTGCTAATACTGCTTATGCTTGTGCAAAAATAGGCTTAAAAACTGCTTTTATTGGAAAATTGGGGAGAAATGATGTATTTGGATTAAAAATAATCAATGATTTTAATGAAGTAAAAGTATATACAGAATTGATTAAATATTCCAATGAACATAGAACTGGATCCGCCTATGTTGCATTAAATAAAGAAGGAGATAGAAGAATTTATGCCTATAGTGGTGCTGCGAATTATCTTTTGAAAGAAGATATCAGAGAAAATGAGTTATCATTAGCCAATATAATATACTTAAGTAGTTTGAAAAATATCGACCCTTTTGTTAAAGCTGCTAATATCGGAAGAGATAGAAAAATACCTGTTATTTTAAATCCTGGTATGTTGATAATTGAACAAGGATTAATTAACATTAAAATCCTATTAGAGAAAATAGATATACTAATTTTATCTCAAAGAGAATTTAAATTGCTTTTCGATCTTAAAAAAGAAGATATAAAACTTAACATAGTAAGGAGAAAAGCAGAAGAATTGTTCTCTTTAGGAATAAATGGTATCGTAATAACTAAAGGTAATAAAGGAGCCTTAATAATAACACCTGAAAATGCTGAGATAATTCCACCGATTAAAATGATTAAGGTTGTAGATACTACAGGAGCAGGAGATGCATTTTCAGCAGGTTTTCTATACGGTTTTATTCAAAATCAAAGCTTTGAATTTGAACTTCTTAAGCGAAATGTTAGAGTTGGGAATTTTATAGCTGGCAAATGTATTGAAAAATTAGGCGCAAGAAATGGAATTCCTGAAGAGGAAGAAATAAAATTGATTAAATTAAGTTAATAATCATAAAGTTTTTAATTTTTCAATTTAATAATTTTTTATCAAAACGAGAGTAAATAGATATGGTTTTTTCATTAGAAAAGAAGAGGATAGCGAAAAAAAGGTTTTCTTTTTTTCTTTATGATGTGGCACTTGTATTTATTTTTTTATTTATCCTACTTTTAATTCCCTTTTTTTTGGTTCCTTTGGTAGCTGAGGAGAGTACTATTCTCTACGGAGTTCTTTTCTATGTTATAAGAATGGTAATTATCTTCTTAGGGATCCCTCTAATGTTATATTTAACTAATCTGGTATTTGAACTTCAGAAAAAAAAAGTTATAATCGATGAAGATATCTCTCCAGCAACAGGACATTTAAAATTATTTAAAATTACTAAAAAAAATTATAAATATCAAATTTTATATGGATTCCTAATTTTCTTTTTAGTTTTCTTACCAATAGATTTTTTTGGTTATATATTAATCCCTGATCTTATTAGATATCAGGCAAATGTATTAATCAAAACTACAAATGCATATCTCCTTCCAGGAATTGAAAATAGCTATTTTATATTTTTAATTTCTGCCATCATTATTCAGGTGTCAATATCTGTCTCTGAAGAAACACTTGCGAGAGGTTTTTTAGCTAAGAGAGGTAGTGAATATTTCTTTAAAATGTCAGCGGTGATTATATCATCTCTTTATTTTGGATTAGGTCATTTAGCCTATCTACTTGATTATCCTTCTTTATATCCATTTCTATGGTTTTTTCAAGCTTTCATAATTGGTATAATCTTATCATTAGTGGTATTAAGAAAAATGTGGATTCTTCCTGCAATAATAGCTCACGCACTAAACAATATTGTTGCTACCCATACTATCTGGAACTTCTGGCATGGTAATAGTTTTAAAGTAGTAGCTGTTTTGGTATATCTTCCCTTATTTTTAATTGGTATATTGTTTATTATCGTTTGTCTATTGTTAGTATGGTCATTTTCAAATGTCAAGCAAGGAATATCGAATGGTTTTAATCTTTTTAAAACATATTTTAAGAAGGATGCTGATGAAAGATCAACAGGAGATTCTTTATTCCGTGTATTTATTGATATAATAGTGGGATGCTTAATCTTTCTTATGGGATTTTTAGTAGCAATTTAAAGGAGCGTCGTGTTAATGAAGTTAGGGATAATTTCTGACACTCATATAACCTCTCATACGGAAAAACATCGAATAGAATCTCTTATCAGTCAATTAAAAGCTGTTTTTAAAGAAGCTGATAGAATTATTCATGCTGGGGACGTTTGTGAACTATTTTTTCTGAATGAGCTTGAAAAAATAGCTCCCGTTTCTTGTGTAAAGGGAAATGATGATGAGATAGAGAAGTTAGACCAATTCATTAAGTTCTCAGCTAGTCGTTATAATATTGGGGTAATCCATATATTACCAGAGAATCTTGAAGAATTTATGAAAGAACATGATTTACACATTATCATTTTTGGACATACCCATATCCCACTTATACAGGGAACTAAATTTAACACTCTGCTTTTAAACCCGGGTTCTCCTACGAACCCAAATGCACCTCCTCAAAAACCGGGATTCCTTAAGCCTGTAGCAAAACCTACGGTAATAACATTAAAAATTGATGAGAATGATATAATGTCTACCTTCATTATAACATTGAAACTATAGAAAGATTTCGAGTTCATAAATTTTACAAATCCATGCATTTAGTTTGTCAAATCAAACTATAGAAGTATACTATAAAACACACTAGCAGAATTATTACAATTCAAATAATTTAAATATTATTTTACTCATATTTATCATACAAGGAAACTAAATGCTTACGAATTATATTTGAATACTTATAAAATCGAAATTTATAATTATTTCATTAAAATTAATAATTAATTAAAATTATAAAAGAGTGTGTGTAAATTTGGTAAGTAGACTCGGTTTAGTACTTAAAGAACTTAATGACAATGGGAATTTTCGTGCTTCACTTTTTGCTACCTCGGCGGGGCTAGTACTTGCCTCCCAAAAAGAAGAAAAAATAGATGAAAGAGTAGTAGCAGCAATGGGATCTTTATTAAGCGATGCTGCTTATAAAGCTGCTGAGGAAATGGATTTATCTGAAGTTAGAAGTATGAAGATAAAATATAAAGATGACTATATAATAATGAGAAATATAATAATGAGTGATGATAAAACTCAATTCCTTCTAGCCATTTTAACCAAACTCCCTGAAAGCGAGGAGATTGAAAAGTATATCGATCAACTCCTAGATTGGGCAGAAGAAAATAGTAAAGGAGATTTAGAAAAACTCTCTTCGCTTTAATTTTATTTTTTTACTTTTTATCATATTTCTAATAAAAAATTAGATATTTTAATGAAGTTCTTTTGAAATCTACTTTTAAAAATCACTTAAAAAAGTTAATATTTCTTCAGCAACTATATCTTCGCAACCCCAGTAAAAATGATCAGAATCTATTATTTTACTTTTTTTTGGATCAATGTAGAAATCATAATTTTCCTGAAAATTATCAAAACGAGCAACTTCATCTCTACTTCCTTGAATAAATAATTTTGCTTTTGAAGTTTGGGATTTTTCCTTGTATATCCCCATAAATCCCCAAGGAAAAGAAATAGAGACGAATCCAATAATTTTATCTGAATAATTCACGGCTGAACACCCTATTGCAGCCCCATATGAATACCCACATATAAGAATTCTCTCAAAACTTTCTTTTATTAAAAAATCAATGCAAGCATGAACATCACTTAATTCACCTAATCCATCTGAATGAGATCCTGTGGATCCTCCAACACCTCTAAAATTAAACCTTAAGCAGGAAAGATCATTCGCGATTAATTTGTTAAAAACTCCAGATACTACATTATTGTACATATTACCCCCAAATTGAGGATGAGGATGGCAAATTAACACTACAGGTTTTTCTTTACCAGATTTTGATTTAAATAATTCCGCTTCTAATTTAATTTCATTATTTGGTATAAATAGTTTTTCAAAAGCAACCATATAATTTATTTAATCTTTAACTTATAATAATTATACTATAAATAAATGTGCGAAATATGAGTAATTATAATCGGTTTATCATTCAAAGAAAACTTAAGGAATTTATTGAAGAGGATTGCAGCTATGCAGATGTCTCCTCAAGTATTATTCCTGATTATGCTGAAACAACAGCAAAAGTTATTGCAAAAAGTTCAGGATATATTTCGGGGCTGGAAGAATTAAAAATGCTTTTCGATTTATTGAACGTTTCTATAGTTATTAAGAAAAAAGATGGAGAACCGTTTAACAAAGGAGATATAATCGTTGAACTAAAAGGGAAAATAAAAGATATTTTATTAGGAGAAAGATTAGGTCTCAATCTTATAACGCATATGAGTGCAATAACTTCAACTACTAAAAAGTTTGTAGAAATAATAAAAAACTCTGGAAAGCATGTGAAAATCGCATGTACACGAAAAACTATACCCGGAATAAGGATCTTTGAAAAAAAAGCTGTTGAAATTGGTGGTGGGGATACACATAGGTTTTCTTTAGATGATTTTCTATTGAAAGATACTCATTTGAGATTTTATAACGGAGATGTAGAACAACTTCTAAAGAAAGTAAATCAAATTGCTAGCTTTACAAAAAAAATCGAAATTGAAATCGAGAAAGTGGAGGATGTATTAATTGCAGCGAAAAATGGGGCGGATATCATCATGATGGATAATCTTAATCCTGATCAGGTAGAAGATGCCATCAATTTACTAAAGCAAAATAACCTTCGAGATCAAGTAATCATTGAAGTTTCTGGGGGGATAAATCAAGAAAATATCGTTGATTATTTGCTTTCAGAGCCAGATATTATAAGTTCGGGTCAGTTGACTCAATTTCCATCTGAGCAAGTAGATTTTTCACTCCGATTTGACTGAAATTATATTAATCTATAATTATTTCACGAATAGAACAAGTAACATCTTTAATTTTAGCTAATTCCTTGTATAGATCCTTAATTAATTCAATTTCACCAACTATTAGGATTAATTCAATCTTTTTCTCCACTATACGCCAATCTGATATGGTTTTAATGATTTGGTGAAATTTTGAGTATACATCGGAGATTTGATTAATAATTATTTCCTTGAAAGGATAAACAAGACTTATTGTCATAATTTTATATCCTTCTAAATAATCAAATTTTTCATGTTTTTCAATAAAATTTATTATAGAATCTCTTAAAGCTTCGCTTTTTGAATTAAAACCACTTTCATTTCGGACTTTATCAAATCTCTCTAATAAATCATCACTAACTTGTAAGGAAATTATTGGCATAATAAGATTATAAAAATGTGTTTGAATATAATTTTTATACTTCTATTCTTTTTATAGAAATTTATAGATAAAATCAATACTCTGAGGTAAATCTTTTGCTGTAGATAATTCAATAATAATTGGCCCTTGATATTCGTGATTTTTCATAACTTCAAATATTTCAGGGAAGTTTACTTTTCCTGTTCCTAAAGGCGGATGAGTGTCTGAATCTTTACTGAAATTATCGACTAGGTGAACATTTTTAATTATTTTATTGAAATAATCCCATAAAATATTAATATCCCCATCACAGGTGTAAAAGTGGCTTGTATCATAAGTAAGATAAAGATCTTTGCAGTCAATTATAGCAAAAGTCTTCTTAATATCATTTTCATCAAGCATTATATGAGTATTTTTTGGCATATTTTCCAAGCAAATTCTCACATCTGAGCTTTTCATTGAATTTAATAATCTTTGCATTGATTTGGCTAATTGTACTTTATTATAATCTCTAATTGAATTTATAAGAAAATTTGCCAATCCAGGATGAATAGTTAGAAGGTTAACACTTAGATCCTCACAAATTTTTACCGTTTTCAGATAAGAATCTACTGATGCATTAGATATTATATCATTATGAGTGCATAAATTTACATCAATAAAAGGTCCGTGAATCTGTTTTTTTAGAGAAAAGGAATTGACAAGTTCTATAAATTTATCCTTATTTTCTTCTTTAATGACGTCTGTTGGATCTAGAACCAACTCAACAATTTCAATCTTATTTTTTTCAGCAAAAATAAGGCAATCTTCGGAGGCTTTTAGAACTAAATCATTTAAATTCATATAATTACTTGAAAGACCGTATTCAATAATATAACCTAAAGAACTTACTCCTAATTCCATCGTTCTACTCCTTATTGTTTCATCCTTTTTTCCCTCGCATACTGCGTGGGTAATTAGCAAATAAACTTTCATATAGCTTTTCGAATCGTTCAAGGTTTTCACTTGAGAACGTTTTCGGTTCTCCTATTTGCAGAGCCCCCCAATAAATTTTGGCTAATTTTTCCACTAATTCAGCAAATTTCACAGCATGATCGATAGATTTACCACACACAATTACACCATGGTTTGCTAATAAAGCAGCATTTTTCGTTTTAAGGGCATTAAGAGCAGTTTGACCAATTTCTTCTGTATGAGCAATTCCAAAATCAGAAACATCAATA
This sequence comes from Promethearchaeota archaeon, assembly GCA_048940605.1. GTDB lineage: Archaea > Asgardarchaeota > Lokiarchaeia > Sigyniarchaeales > SOKP01 > Loki-b32. The sequence continues at coordinate 11,141 of JBHLOJ010000017.1, read as the reverse complement.
GATCCCCCTAAAAAAATATACATCTCTTCCATTATGATTGGAATACTTTTTCGAACAGTTGAGAACATTGATGCGAAAGTTGAATGAGTATGGATAACAGATTGGACTTTAGGACGTGATTTATAGATTGCAATATGCATTTTTGCTTCAGTAGAAGGTAATTTTCCAGCACTCAAGGGAGTTCCATCAAAATTTAAATGTACAACTTCATCCTTTGTAAGTGTGGAATACTGATTGAATGATGGTGTAATAAAAAATTCTTCTTTCGTCCCATTCCTTATACTTACATTACCTTCACCTGCTTCTACTAAGCCTTTATCAAATATCGCTTTAGCCCCATCAACCACATACATCTGCAGTTTATCTTCTTTAGTTAATGACATAAAAATAATAATTAAGAGTGTGTTAAAAATATATTTTGAAATGAGAAACTATGCTAAAATGCAAGATAAGACCTTATTTAATAATTCAAAATACTCTAATCTTATATAAAAAATAAAAAAATATCAAATATGATCATATAGATTACTATATTTCTTAAAAGATTCTTAAACAATGACCCGAATCATATTACATTGCGATTTAGATTGTTTTTTCGCAGCAGTAGAAATAAGAGATAACCCACAATATAAAAATAAGCCTGTTATTATAGGAGCTGATCCAAGAGAAGGAAAAGGAAGAGGAGTTGTATCAACTTGTTCCTATGAGGCAAGAAAATTTGGGCTTCATTCAGGAATGCCTATTTCTCAAGCATACCTCAGATGTCCTCATGGAATTTATTTACGACCGAATTTTAAGAAATATACCATGGCTTCGCAACTAGTTATGCAGGTATTAAAAAAATATTCAAAAGAATTCCAACAAATGGGAAATGATGAAGCTTATCTCGAACTCACAGACTTGTGTTTAAACTATGAGGAAGCAAAAGAAACTGCATTACAAATCCAGAGGGAAATTCGTGAAAGTATTGGAATAACAATTTCAATTGGCATAGCTCCTACAAAATCTCTTGCAAAAATTGCATCAGATTGTAATAAACCAAATGGAATAACTCTTTTTAAACCTGAAGAATATAAGGAACTTTTGAAGGATATGGATATTACACGTATTCCAGGTATAGGAAAAAGGTCTAAAGGATATTTCTATAAGAAGGGAATAAAAAAGATTGGTGATATCCTTAATACACCAATAACTAAAATGATAAATTTATATGGGGAACATGGTAAATGGATCTGGAAAATAGTGAATGGTTTTGATAATCGAAAAGTGAAAGAATTTCAAGAGGAGAGAAAATCAATTAGTGCAGAGAGAACCTTTTTCGAAGACACGGATGACTTTCAAAATATTTTAACAAAATTAGGAGATATTAACGAAAAAATCCATAAAACAGTTATTAAACACAATATTGCATACAAAACTATTTCACTAAAAATTAGATTTGAGGGTTACCTTACACACACACGTGCTAGAACCCTTCCTTTTCATATTCAAGATAAATATAGAGTAATGGAAATAATATTAAACCTCTTTAAAGAATTTTCTCAGAATATGAAAAAAGTAAGACTTGTAGGTATTAGATTATCTAATTTAGAAAGAAATTATAAAGTACGACAAACAAGTCTTTTAAATTTCGCTTGTATTCACTAATATATTCAGATAGATTCTCTTTTAATCAGTTCAACAATTTTTTTTTGGAGTAGACCATTTGAAGCTATTATTCCTGGTGCAGTACAGAGACATTTGTGATCTTTAAAATTTAACCGAACACCATTCAAATCTGTCACACTACCTCCTGCTTCTCTTACTAATAAATCTCCAGGAAGAAAATCCCATGAATGGGTAATTTGCAAATCTAATGGCTTTAAATATAGATCCGCACTTCCATCAGCAACCCTACAAAATTTTGCCATACTATCAATTTGTATGAATTTTTTAATACCAATTTTTCGAGCAAAGTCCATTATCCAAGGTTTATCATAATGTAATGAGTGGCAAAAGCGTATGGACTTTATGTCATCCTCTTGACTTACGTTTATTGACTTAAAATCTCTATCATCAAACGAAACCTGGGCCCCTTTACCATCCATCGCTGAAAAAATCGCGAGAGAAGACCCAATATAATTAGGAACTGCTATAGCACAAATCTTTGGAGTGGAATTTATCATAAACCCAATTCCTACAGCATAATATAATCCTTTTTGGAATCCCATAGTACCATCAATAGGATCTATTGTCCATTGACGTTGAGAAGGTTTCCCGCGATACTCAAACTTTTCTTTAATATCACTTAAATTATCTAAATATAAGTCATTAAAACATTTTTCAATCTGTCTTTCAGCCTTATTATCAATAATTTCAATATTTTCCTCTTCTGCTATTATCATATCTTCAGGAAAATGATATTTTAATTTAGTTGTTATAAATAGTTGAGATGCAAGATCGGCTAAAGTCACAGGTGATCGATCTCCTTTCAAAAATGATTTAACTCCTCTTTTTCTGAACCATTCTGTAATTTTAATTGCTGTTGCAGCCAACTCGACCGCAATTCTTAATTCCTTATTAAGCCTAGACACAATAATTAAACAATTTTTCTATTAGATTATATTTGGTTTTTATATGTTATCAGCTAGTTTAACAAAAGATTTTTTTACTTTATTATAGCCTGTATTTCAAAAAGATAATTTTCCAATGAAGTTGATACTTTATTTATAGGCTCAGAATGATGTACCTTTCTTTTTAATTCTGATTCAAAGTTATATTCATTCAGAAGCCATAATAATTTATGCAATTCAATAGATTTCTTAAAGTCATTATCAATTTTATAATGTTTTGAATATGCATCATAAAACGCATTATTGAAAGAAGGAATATTTAATGGTTTTAGAATTAGATAATCCATTTTAATGAAATCTTGAACTCGGGGTCCAACCCACCAATCATCAAAATCTACTAATCCATTCAAATGAATTAAACCCTGCTCTTCCTTAACAATAACATTTTGACTACAAAGATCATTATATAATAAAACAAATTCATTTTCCTCTTCAATTAATCCGAGGTGATCTTTATAATAATCCCATATCTCGTTTCCAAAATCAATTTTATTCTTTTTTGCTTCTTGTAATTTACTTTCTAATTGGTTATTAAAATATTCTAAGTATGAATGTTTTAGATTTTTTCCAATATTGCTAATATTTCTGTAAAAAGATTCAAATTTTACTTCATGTAAATTTCCTAAAAGTTCTCCTAAATAACTAAAAATATTTATAAAATTTTTGGTATTTAGGTTTTTTCCTTCACTAATATATCTATTAATGAGTTGGAACAAAGGTTTTCCACGAATATATTCTTGGACTGAAAAAATATAAGGAACTATTTCCTTAGTTTCATCATAATAAATTAAATTACTGACTGGAATAACTGGTGGTTTTTCCTTATCAAATATATATGCACCAGTTTTAGTATTAATAATTTCCTTTACTTTTTCTCTCAGATTAAGATCTTTAGGCGTTAAAGATTTATCTATAAATGGAAATAAAAGTTTCTGCTTAACTAAATTTTCAAATTGAAAGAATTTACTGGTTCGAAATCTGAAGACTAATCGACTATTTTCAAACATAACCTTATAAATTGTGTTAATATCGGCACTATAAGGTCCTGTTATTTTTCTAACTTTTCCTTGCTGAACTAAAATATCAATTTTTGAAAATGTGTCTATAATGTCTTGAAATTGATATAGATCTTTTTTACCTATGGAATATAATTGATATATTTGTTTGTTATTACGTAAGTAATTAACAGTGGCTTCTATTCTTTCCTTACTTATAGGATCAACTTCATTTTGCAATTTTGAGATGATAAAATTAACTTCTTCATCATTTTGTGATATTAATCCCCCATATAAATGCATAAATGCATAAGTCAAGCCAATTTTTTCTTTATCCTCCTCAGTTTTAATATTGTAAATCTTCGTTCTTATATCGTTTATTTGTTCTTGTAATTGTAGAAGCTCTAAGAGATTATCATTAATCGCATAATGATATAATTTTGAACACATATTAACTACGTTGCTTATACTCGATACAATGCCACTATATTTTCTCTGGTTTGATGGAATTAATTGAAAAAAGTTGTGAGAATTTTCTTCCAATCCACATAAAACAGAGAAATTTTCATTTATTAATTGCAAATAAGATTTACAGATTTTAATATTATAAAATGAATCATTTAATCCCCTCAAAGTGGAGAATTCCATCAATTGTTTTAAGCAATCTGGTTCAATCTCATTTTTAACAAATTGAAGGGGATTATTGTATAAATATATCTGATTTTTAGGGTTGATAGATCCTAAAATATTTTCAAAATATGATCTTATGCCTTCTGATGGTAAATTTTCTGAAATGGGGGGAGGTATCATATAATTAAGTTCATCAAAATGTTTCCCTAAATTTTCAATCTGCTCTATTACTTCATCTGCATCGGCACCATAAATTCCAACAAGAATGGGAATTTTTTTGGCAGTTAATTCCAATGCTATATCAATAAGTTTTATTTTTTCTTCCATATTAACTGAAAATAGAGGATTGATTCCCATACTTCCAAAAACCAGGAGTGCGTTGGCGTCATTAGTAAGAATGTGACGAATAAGAAGCGAATTTAAACTATTGATAATTTCACCATTTTGATTGAAGAAAGTCAAAGCATTACATACAACACCATTGATCTGTGGCATTTTATACTCCTGTTCTATCTTAATAAAGATAACTTGAATTTCGATACCTTTATGTAGATATTAATCTTTAAGTGTTAATATGATTTCGGAACAATAATTTTATCTGAATTATATCTAAAATTTTACAATTTTTTTAATTATAATCATTTATTGAATTTAAATAAATTTGATATGATATTTAAAGGAGGGATTAATTTTTTTTTGTAAGATTGATAATATTGATATTCCTTTAGTTTCTACTGGAACATCTCCTTTTATTGGTGCTGGACAATTTGGATTAAAAGCATTTGAATGGCGAAGGAAATTTATAAAAGATCCAAAAGCCATACTAAAAATTTTGGAGGCTAGTTATTCAGTAGGAGCACGTGGAATTGAAATCTTACCTTATCAAGCAATCCTACAAGCTGCTCGAACTATGACAGAATTACATAATGATTATATAATAACTGGTTCTACATATCCAGGTAAAGATCCTGGTATTGAAGCTTTAATAAATGTTGGAGCAAAAATAATATTCGTACATGGAATAGTATCAGATAATAAGAATAAAAAATTAATAAAACTACTGGATGAAATTGCTAACAGAGGGATCATTCCTGGGATTGCAACACATGCACCTATTTCTACTGTAAAATACTGCATCAAAAATTCTTTAAATGTAAGGGTTTTTTTATTACCTTTTAATCTTAATGGATTTTTAATGGGAAACGTAAGAGAATTAGAAGAAATTGTTGATAATACTAAGGATTTTCAATATATAGGTATGAAAACTCTAGCAGCAGGAGAAATAAAACCAGAATTAGCGTTTAACTATATTGCTAATCACAATATAAGTGCGGTAACCATAGGAATGGTTACGACTAAACAGGCTATGGAATCAACTGAAATTGCCCTAAAGTTATTGAGAAAAAAGTCTTCATGAACTTTTTTATGCTAAATTTTCTTAGACTCTTTAAATATCTCAAAAATATCTTTTTCATATTCTACTGTATCTTCTGGTAATAAATTTGGATCTTTGACAAGTTTAGCTAAATAATAGATTCTTGCTCCTCTTTCAAGGTATTGTAGGACAGTGTATGCTCCCTCTAAATTACTTCCACAGCATAGATTACCATGATTAGAAAGTAAAACAGCATTCCTCTCGTCCAAATCTTTTGTTACGCTTTCAGCTAATTCAATTGTTCCTGCTTCCCCATATTCAGCACATAATACTTCACCACCAATATAAGGTACTAATTCTTCCATTATTGGAGGCAAAGAGAGATTTAAAGTGCTAAGAACAGTTGAATAAATACTATGGGCGTGAATTATAGCGTTTACATCATTCCTTTCCTTATAAACGCTTAGATGCATTTGTTTTTCTACCGAAGGATTTCTATCTCCTTCAATAACGTTACCTTCCATGTCAATGATAAGAATATCTTCTGGTTTCATTTCAATGTAGCTAACATTGCTTGGTGTTATGAGTACATATTCATCTTCATTATTTTTTACTCTTACACTCACATTCCCTGCAGAGCCGATCACATGCTTCTCTTTTACCAGAATTTTGCATAAATCGACAATTGATTTTTTCAAATTACTAATTTTAGCATTAGTAATGACTTTGTTGTCCGTTAGGACTTCAGGATTCAAGATATTCCTGGGGATCTTATTATTTAACCATAATTTAATATCATCCAAAAGCAATTTTGACTGTCGCTCAATTATCTCGTATGTATCTCCCCCTATATGAGGCGAAACGATAGTGTTTTTTAATTCTAAGAATTCATTATCCTCATCAATAGGTTCTAATGGGAAGACATCTAAAGCTGCTCCTGCTATTTTTTTCTCTTGTAATGCTCTTAATAATGCTTCATAATCAACTAAACTCCCTTTAGCGGTATTTATTAGATATGAAGTCTTTTTCATTGAATTTATGAGATTGTCATTGAGGAGATTGTCATTTTCATCAGTTGTGACAGCATGAATTGTGATAAAGTCTGAATTCCTTACCAGGGTATCAAGATCAACTTTGATACCATAATCTTTAATAAATTCATTAGAAATGTTTGGATCATGAATAAGATATTTTACACCATAAGGTTTTAACCTATCTGCTACCCTTCTTCCAATTTCACCAAATCCTATAATTCCGATCGTTTTTCCTCCCAATTCGATACCTCTAAATCTTTCAAAATATTTTACCCAGTCTTCAAAATCTGTAACTTCAAAATCTTCAGAATGAAGGGTTCTAATAATTTCATGCATTTTACGGGCGAGCATTATAATATAGCATACTGTTAGATCTGCAACTGCATCAACATTCCTTAAGGGTGTATTTAAGACAGGTAATCCTTTTTCTGTGGCAGCTTTAAGATTAACATTGAATGGATCTCCTCTACATGAGATGAGTAGTTTTATATTAGCTAGTTTATAAAATTCGGTTTTTTTTACATCGTCAGTCTCTGTAATGAAGATATCTACACCCTCGAGTTTTTCTGCTAATTCCTTTGAATCAAAATAAATCTCTCGAGTTTTAATCCATGGTTCATAAATGACTTCCATTAAGTTTTTTAATTCTTTTAGTACTTCTGGACTTAAACTTGCTGTTACAAAAGCTTTCATAAATATCACTAATTTAACATATGTTAAAATTAAATAAAAAAATGTTTAGAATAATAAATTCTTCAATTTGAGTAAATTTCGTATTTTTCCTTCAACTACCTTTATATCACCTGAACTATATGCTTTTACAGCACCAATCTCTTTATTGAATAAACTAATGAGAGTTCCTTCAGTTATAAATTCAATTTTTACTGGAGCGTTTTCATCTCCAGAATTATCTTCTATTTTAATTCCCTTTTCTCCGTCAATCAAAATAATTATCGAATATCCAGTATCTAGAAATTTAACTTGGATTGGGTCGCTGTAGTTTGCTAATTTTTTTCTGACTTTTTCAGTATTATTGTATCGATCTTCGATTTCTTTTAAGCAACTTCGAATATCTTCGAATTTTGACATTATATTAATATCCCTATTTCAATTTTAAATTTTATCTATAGTTAATATATATGTAAAATGAGCTTTAAAGAATTCTTGGGATTAGAAAAATTTAAAGATTATCAACTTTCATTTTAAAATTCTTCCATTTAATAAAAATGCTATTATATTTTTCTGCTATTACTGGATTGACTTCAAATGATTTATATTTTATAAATTCATTAATAACACTTTTGTAATCTGGGTATAGTTTTAGTCCTATTAATGTATTTATCGCATTGCCTATATATGCTGCATCTTTCACATTTGGTACTTTTATTTCCGTTTTTAATATGTTTGTTAAGATTTTACAGAATTCCTCTGATTTTGACATACCCCCTGCGCAAAATGTCATAACTTCTGACTCTGCGAAGTTTTGCAGAGCTTGAAAATTTTCAAGAATCCCAAAACAAATGCATTCAATAACACTCCTCGTAAAATGTTCCAATCTAGGTAATTCTTCCCCAATCATACTAGGCGGTTGAAAAATAAAAACTCCTCTCTTTATGGAAGTTTGATCTTTAACTGCCATGAGTTCTGGTCCCAGATATGCATAAGTTGATCCTGCTCCTGGTTTAACTTTAGATAAATAATCATTTATTATTTCATTTGCCTCCCCTTGAGACTCTAATATAAATGCATCCTTAAACCAATCAAATACTCTTCCAGTACCTCCTGCATTGGCTTCGATTAACCATTTATCTTTCACTGCGTGACATTCTGTCCAAAAATTAAAGTTAGGATCGATTAAAGGTTTATTTATAACCAAATGAACTGGAGCAGTTGTCCCCAAGCTAATCCCGATGTTGTCATGTTCGATCGCGCCCATCCCTAATAAATTAGCTTGAGTATCCCCACATCCTTTTACAACAGGAATTTCTTTTTGGTTTAATCCGAATTCTTTCTTTAAATCTGATTTCAAATCACCTATTATAGTTCCTGGATCAATGATTTCGGGAAGAATTCGTGAATTTATGTTAAAGGTTTCAATGATTTCCTTACTCCATTTTTTGTATTTAACATCAAAAAGTTGAGACTCACCTATAGAGGTATAATCAGTATAACACATTCCGGTGAGTTTATAGCCAATCCAATCATCTAACATTAAAATTTTATCTATATTTTCAAATTGGTCTTCTTGTTCTTCCTGAAACCATAATAAACGAGCTAATGTAAACATTAAAGAAGGACTATGTCCAGTTATATTAAACAATCTTTCTTCTGTGAATTGATCTTCAATAAGATAAGCTGAGTCGATGCCTCTAATGTCAGTATTCGGTCCACCATAAATCTCATTACCCTTATTATCTAAAAAAACCGTAGCTATTCTTTGACCACAAGAAGAAATACCAATAATATTATCAGGTTTAATCTCTCTCATTACGTTCTTTATACCTATTTTAACTTTATTCCATATTTTATCCATATTTAATCTCTTTGCAAAACCATGTATATCCTCATCAATGGTATTATATCCTTGAACAGAAACTGATTCTAATTCTAATTTATCAGAAATAATCCCAACTTTAACTTTTTTTGAAGATATATCAATCGATAGGATTTTTTCTGAATTTACCATTTCTTATTAACTCAAAATGTTCAAATTTTTGGATAAAAATGCGAATGATATATAAATAGAGATGTGTTCTATGTAAGGTACTTTCTAGTGATTTCTCCTCTAGGAGATTCTTCTTCAAATAATATGGCTTGAAAAGAATAAATTTTAGTGTCTAGATCTTTCCAAGAATTCATAGGGAGCATAGCTTTTTGACATGTATGACTGAGAAAAGTTTCAACATCCCAATTCCTATTATGATCTACGGGAACTTGAGGGAGAAGTAATCCCCTTCTCCATCCTTTTTCTGCGATAAGTCCATCCCTTCCGATTACGATTTTATCAAGATACTCTTTAGAATTGTTTACAATAATTAATTCCGGTGGTGTCAATATTGATAATTCAATAACAATATTATCCATTTCTTCAAGAGTTACGGAAGGAAATCTGGGATCTTCAATAGCAGAGCTGATTGATACCTTATGGACAACATCATAAAGAGAATATTTTGGTTCAATATAACCAATGCAACCTCTTAATGGATTGCCAGAGACGCCATATTTATTTAAGGTAACAAAAGCGCCAAATTTATCATTGAATTTTACTTTTATGGAATCTGAAATAGGAATTACTCTATTGTTTTTTAGAAAAAATTCAATATTTTCTCGAGCAAATTCAATTAGCGTTCGACCATCTTCTAAACTAAATTTCTCTTCATAAGACATTTTCTGCTTCCTATAATTGATTTAAGTTATGTATTATTATATCGCTTAGACATTTATACTTTATAATTTGCTTTAATAATTTTTCCACTTGAAATATTACTTTCATTATTTATTTCAGTTCCTCTTAAAAAGACTTTCCAAATCAAAACAGTTGAATTACAATTTTCAAATGGGGAGTATTTTGCTTTTGTTTTAAATTTTTGAGATTTAATGGGAAATTTGGAGACCTTATCGATTATTATTAAATCAGCATCGTTTCCTTTTCTAATAGAACCCTTTTTTTCTAAATTGAAAATTTTAGCAGGATTTTCAGATGATATTTTAACAAAATTTTCTAAAGAAAGATTATTGGTAAAAATTCTATGTAGCATCATTAATGGGTAAGTTTCAAAACCAGGAAATCCAGAGGGGGCATCAAAAAAATTATGAGATTTCTCTTTTAAGGTGTGAGGTGCATGATCGGTTCCAATTAAAGACACATTTCCTTCCTTAAGTTCATTAAATAAAAACTTACTATGTTCAGAACTCCTTAAAGGAGGTAGGACTTTGCCATAATTGTTTTCATTTAATTTAATATCATAAGATAGAAGTAAATGATGAGGTGTGATTTCAAAAGTAATTTTAAAGTTGTGGTTTGATTTTAATGCCATCTGTATCGCTAAATAACCCTTAATGCAACTTACATGGCAGAAATGAACGATTGGATAACTTTCTGGGTTGAGATTATTATTTGTAATACATTTCTTATAATTTTCAATAAAAAAATCAATGAATCCTTCCTCCATTTCGACAGGATTTAATTTATCGTGTAATGCTAAAGTATTATATTTTTGAACTTTGAATTCACTAAGGATTCGATCTTTATCTTTATCAGAGATTGGGAAGGCTGGATGAATAAATAACGGAATTTGGTACTTGGATAAAATAGTAAGTATTTTTTGAATATTTTCCGAATTTTTCCAATTTATATCATTTAAAGGATTTAAAGGGTAAATCTTAAACCCAATTACTCCTAATTTGATAATTTTTTTTATTTCATTCTCATCAATTTCTTTAGGAACACCCGCTATGAATCCAACATCTACATTAATACTATTTTGTGCTTTAT
>JBHLOJ010000130.1:0-8037 GCA_048940605.1 Promethearchaeota archaeon | reverse complement strand
TAAGCAAACCTTTTTAGGGTGAAATTAAGCTAACTATAAAATTCAGTCGTGGGTTTTTAGGACTTAATATAATTAAAAGCTTTTTATAAATAGAATTCTATGAAATAACTTTTGCTGAAAGATTTTTAAAGAAAAGGAAGAAAGATTTTTAAAGAGCAAAGAAAGTACCATAGACAATTTTTTCAATGATTCATATCTTAAAGATCATTGTTTCTGCTAAATTAAATAGGAAAAAAGATCATTCCAAGCACCCGTTACAATCAGTGAAGGGAGCTTCTACCTATCCCCCATGCCAAAAGTTTAAATATATGTCTAGAATAACAAAACTTATTAGATAACAATGTAAGAGTTACAAAAGAATTTTTACGAAAATATCTAATTAATAGGGTGTTAAAATTGAATATAAAAAAAAGTACAACACTTGGATTAATTTTAATTCTTATATTTCCAATGCTTTATTTACCACTTTCAGTCAATTCTGCTATAGTTTCGACACCAAAAGATGATTCCACTAAAATTTATAATCCTTATAACTTAAACACAGTAGTAACTATTGGATATATAGATGATACATATAAAGTTATCAGTACTATTAATGGTAAGACATCAACAGAATTTTATGAGAAGGGAGAGTTTTCTGGTAATGAAGGATTAGTTTCACCTGTAAAAGTTGGTGATGATGTTTGTGAAGGATGCGTTGGTGCAGAGGCTACTTGTTACAAATTCGATGTATTTGATGGTGTTCATTTTAAATTTTATGTCTGGTGTGAACCGAAACCTGCTGGTTGGGATAATATATATGATTTTGGAGCGTGGATAAAGGTTTCTGGGGTAACGGTTTATGAATATTATGATCAACCTTATGATCCAAATCCATTCGGTTGTTGTCGTTATAAGTCATACGAACTCCATGTAGTTGAGGGTGATTTCGGTGTTCCGATAAGCTATGCAGGTCGACATTATGTAGGACATTGTTATGGTCAGGATGATGACAGTTATGACTGGGATCTGTTTGATGGGGAGTCAGAAAGCGCTTCCGCTAGTTGTTCCGGGACGATTACACCTATTCCTTATCATAGTGTAAGTTTTGGTGGATTTGGTGATCCTAATAAAATTATTTATGATGATGAAATAGCACAATATAATTTTATGATAACCAATAATGGTTATTTGACGGGTGCAGAAACTTTTCATATTTCATTTACTCCTTTATCTTTTGCAACCTCATCTATTACTGGTACTAGCTTTACTTTATCTCCTGGTGAATCAGACACGTTCAGTATTACAATGGATCCAACTGCTCCTACGGGATTTGGCTTTTTTGATGTTAAAGCTCAATCTATTTATACATCTGATACGGTAACTTGTTCACTCAAAGTAAATGATGATGATATAATACCTCCTAATATCAAGATTGAATATCTAGCGGGAGATTACACTGATGGGAATCCTGGATTTCTAAATGTCACTGCTTTGGATGCGTCTGGGCTTTTCCTGAACCCCAGTGGGCTATACGCAGTACCAAACAGTCTAGGGCCACATTCATTTCACTTTAAAGCTACTGATGATGACTATGATAATAATAGAGCAGATGATAGATCAACCGCTACTGCTGATAAAACAATTATTATAAATGATGATGATACAAACAAACCATACTTTGAAAATGTAATGATATCTGATGATCATCTTTTGGTAAACATAAGCTTTAATGGACTGGATATTCAGGAGGGTGATGATTCAGGACTAAGCATTATCGAAGTCTACATAGATGAGGTCTTGATTCACACGTATTTTCCCACACCAGTTGAGGATACGTTCAATTTTAGTTTTGTTAATGAGTGGATATTTGATAAAGGAGTACATGACATTCGAGTTACAATCGTAGATGCTGATGACGATCGACCTGATGATGCTTTAGATAATGAGTTTTCTGGCACATTTGAAGTAAGTCTAGGTGAAATGTATGATTACGTAATTTGGCAAATAGAAGAATTAAAAATTTACGTCGATGAAAATTTAGATGAGATCTTATCATGGGGAGTTAGATTTTTATTATGGTTAGCACAGGATTCACTAATAGACGCATATGATGCTTTCATCGCAGATGAAGGTGTTTCCGGGTTGGTAGAAGATAAGTTCGCACAAGCCTTAACTCACATTACCGGATTTGTAATAGAGTTGTTTAATAACTGGGATATGATCAGTGATGAGGATGCCGAATACATTATTCCTAAACTATATTCGATACGAAATGACATAGTATTTTTGATGGGTGAATCAGTAGGAGTAGAACAGTCTATTAATATCGCCGCGATTGAAATTGAATTGCTAAATCTTAATGATTTTATTGATGAAAACATTGATGAATGGGATAGTTTTATTTTGAAATCATCAATAGCGGGAGGTATCGTAATGCTTGAAGGTGCTCTTTTTAAGATAGTTTTAGATCTCGGTACAGAATGCATGTTAACAGGTGCTCAAGTTGCTTTAGATCATGCTTTAACTGAAATAGATAACTTATTAAACTCGGCTAAAATATCGCAAGAACTTGCAGATACCTTAAAATATGAAATTATGCAAATCCAAGTTGAAATTGAAACAGTAAAAAACTCAGCATAAATTTTTCTTTTTTTTTTATTTTTGATTATTTAAAATGGGACAATAAAATGATATGTATAAATAGAAATGTAAAAAACAAGTTCATAATAATTATAGTTATCCTTTTTTTAGTCATTTATCCTAATTTCTACTATTTTGAAGATTCTAATAATCCAAATATTAATGAAAAAATTTCTTTACAATCGCCATTTACCCTAATGTTTAATGAAACGTTCAATACCACAACTTACATGAATCAATCTATTACTAGTACAAGTGGTTGGGGTGAAAATTTCATTTTTTTGCCGTACCAAGATATAAATAATTTATCATTCTGGAATTATAATATTGATTATATTAAATCGATAAAATGTTATGGAAATATATTATTTTTAGCTGATAATTCACGAGGTTTGAAATTGCTTAATATAACTGATCCAATGAATCCAGTTTTAATATCTCAATATGGTGGTTCTTATAATCTTACAACCGATATATCTATTCAAGGAGAATATGCCTATATTGCTGATGGAATGGATGGTTTAGAAATAGTAAACATCACGAACCGATCTTCACTAAATGAGGTTAACAGTTGGTCCAATGGATATAATATTACTAATGTTTTTATTTCAGATAATCTAGCATTCTTATCAGTTGAAGACTTAGGTATAGAAATATTGAATATTTCTAATCCTCTAAGTCTTTCGAGAATAGCTAATTGGACGAATTACAAAAAATCATATGCGGTTATTGCTGAAGGTAAGTATTTATTTGTCGCGAGTGAAGATTACCAATTAGAAATATTAGATATCTCAGATATTTACAATATTTATAAAGTAAGTGAAGTACCTATTTCATATAAACCCTATGAAATTCAAGTTAGAAATGATTATCTTTATTTAGCAAACGGAATAGGGGGTTTAGAAATTATAGATATTAAAAATATCTTTAGTCCCGTTATTCTTAGCTCATATTATCAAAGTGGAGAAATAAAAGATGTTCAGGTCGAAGAAAATTATGCAATATTATCCTGTGATACATATGGAATAGACATTATTAATATTTTAAATCCTTTTAATCCAAGGTCAGTATTTCATTGGGATGATGACGAAAATATTAATTGTGTCAGAATTTATGAAAATTATCTATATGCTGGGTGCGAATCTAATGGATTTCAAATTTTTGAGCTTTCAGAATATATTACACCAAAATTAATTTATGAATTTGCACCTAATATTAATGCGCATAATACAATATTGAAGGGAAATCAAATTTATGTTTGCTCAATTGAAGAAGATACTTATGATGGGGGATTATATGTATTCAATGTATCAAATCCCTTTAATCCAGTACTTTTAGGCAATTTTACTAATCCATTATATAATTTTTATGATGTGGAGATAGTAAATGAAATCTGTTTTGCGGCTACATATGATACAGGTTTAATTTCATTTAACATCTCAAATCCAGCAGACATTACAGTTTTGGACTCGATTGGGGGATATATTTTGAATCTTTCTCAAAGTTTAGAGATTCATGGTGATCTTGCATTTGTTTCTAATGGTTTAGTAGGTCTTGACATCTATAATATTTCAAATCCTTTTGACTTAAGATTTATAACTAATTTTGCTAGTGATGGTATTTATTATGACGTTAAAATCCAAAACAATTGTGCATTTATAGCTAAGGGATATACTGGAATTGAAATTTTAAATATCTCTAATATTACTAATATTAAGTCAATCTCAACCTATGTAGGTTCATATAATAATTCTCAAAGAATTGAATTTTGGGATAACTTTCTATTAGTTGCAGATAGATTTGATGGATTAGAAATATTAGATATTTCAAATATAAGTAATCCTCAAAAAATAAGTCAGTATGTAGATGAGTTCAATAGAACTGTTGATCTCAAAGTTTTAGACAACCTTGTAATTACTGCTGATAGAGCAGATGGGGTCGAGATAATAAATATTTCAAATCCTATGAATCCAATGGAAGTCACTTCTTATACTGATAATTATAATAATACAATGGGTTGTGATGCCTCTAGCAGGTTTTTATATATTGCTGATGCTCAAGATGGATTACAAATTGTTCAATATAAAGAACATCTATTTAATCAATATGAAGAGAATGCTACAGCACAATCTTTAGAAATAGATATAACTAAAGCGCCTATAACCAACGCTACTATGATTGTTAGTGGTGAATTACCTGTTAATACATCAATTCAAATTTTCCTTTCTAATGATAATGGAAGTAGTTGGGAACCGGTAACCAATAATACTCTTCATAATTTTAGTAGTACAGGGTCAGAGTTGATGTGGAGAGTAATAATTTCGACGAATGATGATTTAGTATCACCTAAAATATCGAAAATCACAATTACCTATTTTGGGAATAACACACCTCCAACAATTCTCAATCCGAGTGAAATTCAAGAATTAACCATTTGGGATCAACAAGAAGATTTTGGAAGTTTTGAGATTGATTTATCATTATATAAAAATGATAGTGAATTTGATAGTGAATATTTATATTGGTCAGTTATAAATCTAAATAGTTCACTTGTTTCTGTTGTTCAAGATGACCTAAATAAGGATCTTTTTAGGTTTTATTCTATTGATAATGTATATGGGAATGATGAGTTCGATCTAATACTTGAAGATGAAGGAGGAGCAAATGTTTCCTTAAATATAACGATAAACATTTATAGTATTAATGACGCTCCAATATTCATCGAAAGCAATATTACGATACAGCAAGAAAAACATTTTATTCAAATTGAGTATGAAGCTGAAGATATAGATAATCTACCCTCAGAATTGAATTATAGTATATATTATGGATCAGAGAATGATTGGCATTTAATAATTGAAAATTATAAAGATACAACATATACATGGAACACCACAGATATTCAAGAAGGCAATTATTATATAAAAATTGTCGTAAGTGATGGATTAGCTAATGATACTTGGATATCATCAGATTATTATTCAATTAGACACAAAAGAACAAACCCACTTATTGAAGGTCCACTCATTTATATTATCATAATTTCATCATGCGTGGGGGCGGGAGTTATAATTGGTTTAGGATTCTATGCGTATAAACGTAGAAAATCTAAAGATTTACAATTAATTGATGATATTGTAGATGAAATCCAAGATAAGAAGTCCAAAAAATAGTGTTTTTTATTTTTTAAATTAATTAATTAAACAAAATATTATAGTGTAGGAGTAAATTTTCAACTAAACTTAAGAATTGCTCCTTTGGCAGCGGAAGATACAAGACTACGGTATTTTAAAAGAGCTTTACTTTTAACATTTTTCTCAAAAGGTTTCCATTTTGCTAAACGTTTTTGAATTTCTTCATTTGTAATATTAACATTCAGAGTTCTATTTGGAATATCGATATTAATTAAATCTCCATTTCTCACTATACCAATTGGCCCTCCAACATATGCTTCGGGACTTACATGTCCGATACAAGGTCCTGATGTGTAACCTGAAAAACGTCCATCAGTAATTAGAGCAACTTTATCTAATTTGCTTTTCATTACTAAAGTCATAGTAACAGCTAGTAATTCAGGCATACCCGGGCCACCTTTTGGACCTTCATATCGAACTATAATTACTGAATTATTTTGAACCTGATCAGTTGTTAATGCATCTGTCACTTCTTGTTCTGAGTTAAAACACACAGCAGGACCCTTAAACTTTAGCATATCCTTATTTTTTATTGCTGATTGTTTGACAACAGCCCCTTCTGGTGCTAAATTACCTTTCAATACTACAGTTCCACCTTCGGGAAAGATGGGATCATTCAAAGGTTTAATAATTTGCTCGTCGAGTACTTTTGCTTTTTTGATGATCTGTCCAATTGTTTTTCCAGAGACCGTTAAACAGTCTAAATGAAGAAATTCCTTTAATCTACTCAAAACAGCAGGGATCCCTCCTGCTTTATATAAATCTGGAGTACCAAAATCTCCAGATGGAGCAACATTTACAATTGTTGGGATTTTTTTATTATATTCATTAAATAGTTCTAAATCAAATTCAATACCCATCTCATGTGCAATTGCTGGAAGATGCAGTGTTGAATTTGTTGATCCTCCAATGGCTAAATCGACTATT
This sequence comes from Promethearchaeota archaeon, assembly GCA_048940605.1. GTDB lineage: Archaea > Asgardarchaeota > Lokiarchaeia > Sigyniarchaeales > SOKP01 > Loki-b32. Next base: position 1,294 of record JBHLOJ010000130.1, on the reverse strand, counting down.
ACGGCATTTTCTAAAGATTTTTTTGTCATAATTTGTGATGGGGTTATTCCATCTTTCAGTAATTCAATTATTCTTTTTCCTGAATCTTTCGCTACCATATATTTCATTTGAGTCATTGCAGGAATAGTACCAGCATTGGGTAATGTCATCCCAAAGGCTTCCATTAAACATTGGGTAGTATTTGCCGTACCCATAGCCTCACAAGCACCATAAGTTGCGCAGGTAATGCATCCAAATATATGAGTAAAATCTTCATACTTTTCGGTTGAAATGCCTTTATAATTTGGCATGAATCTTACTGCATATTGATTTGGTCCTCCTGGCACACATATAGTAGGGATATCTAATCGTACTGCTGCCATTAGGATTGCTGGATTGATTTTATCGCAGCTAGATAAGGTAACTATAGCATCTAATCGATGTGCATCAACCATTAATTCAATGGAATCAGCTATTACGTCTCTATGGGGTAAAATAGACCTCATTCCGACATTCCCCATAGCTATTCCGTCACATGCTCCAATGGTACAAAACTCAAAGGGGACACCTCCTGCTTCAAGAATTCCATATTTTACAGCTTCAGCTAGAGTTCTTAAATGCTTATGACCTGGATTAAGCTCATTCCAAGTATTTACTATTCCAATAAATGGTTTATTATCAATATCGTTATCATCTAAACCTAAAGTCTTCAATAATTCTATTTTACCATATCTATATGGTGTTTTACTAATGCCATCAAAAAGGCTTTTACTCCTTATTTTTAAATCCATTTTCTTTTCATTCATTTTGTATATCTCTTTTTTGTTTAGTTTAAGAATTACCAGTTTTAAAGTTACTAATCTTTTTCTTTTTAAATATCATATCAAGTTCAACAATAATTTTTTCTAGTGAATTTGAGTATTGATAAATATTTGAAAAAGAAAGAAATTTTTAAAAAAAAGTAATTTAATGAAAGAATAAATTCGAAAAACTTCTTCATTTCTTATTTTACTCTTTTGAGAATGAAAAGGCCTAAAGCCATAATACCGCCAATGATACTCCAGATTATTGCCAGCCACATCCATATAAAAATATTACCCGGGAAAAAGGGATAAAAAATCCAGAGAATTATCAAAATTATCGTCCAAATAGTGCCAATTACTTTCTCTCTTTTTTCACTTTCAATCATGAAAAATATTGTTCCCATAACAGCACCAATAATACTCCAAATTATTGCTAGCCACATCCAAAAAAATATGTCTCCAGGAAAGAAAGGGTAGAAGATCCACAAAAATACTAGTATAATTACCCAAAT
>JBHLOJ010000016.1:0-34642 GCA_048940605.1 Promethearchaeota archaeon | reverse complement strand
GATATCCATTTTTTATAAGAAAAACAGTTTAGTAATCATTTTTGTCGCAATCTTAAGAAGTAATGTGTAATAATTACAAAAATCACGACAGAAATGTAAATAACTTGAGTAAAGTTACAAGTAATTTTGAGATAAAAAAGATCAAATGCACAATTTGTGTACATAAATTAAGATTCATATATTTGGTAAAATCTTTTAAATGAGATACTTTCCCATTTTTATTATAAGACATTAAAACCATGAACAAAATTATCCCCAAGTTTGAGTTTGATAGGTTTGGGAGGGTGTTGTGTCAGGCGCACCAGGATTATCCTAAATTTTTTGAGTATGGCTTGACTCTCATGTCATCATCTCAATCGAAACGTCTTTTTAGCTGTAAGACGTGTTTAAATTATAAGAACGATAGGTGTAAATATTCAAAGAAAGAGCTTAGAGGAATTTTATGGAGATTTAAACTTTGTCTCTACAGATGCGAGTTGTGTGGAGCGAATCTTGATAGAATGTTTAATATCCTCTATAATAGAACGGTTGACGCATCGAATTTTAATGTGAAAATAGCATCAATTTGCTGCGATTGTATAAATGCATTAAGCCAAGAAGATGCGCTAGAGGTTTTCAAGTCACGGAAAAAACTCACGTTCATTTTAGGATCAACTTTTTTATTAATGGCAATTACCTTTCTAGTCTTATTTTCTGTTTTAATATCTACATTGTTCTACATTTTTATAATGTATGCGATTCCACTCTTAATGTTTCTCCCCATTGGTTCTTTATTTTATCAATACATAAGATTATCACATTCTTTAAAGAATTCTCCTCTCTTACAACATTTAATTAAAATATTTGACGAATTACGTAGGAAAAAGGATGAAAATAGCAGAAATTAGAAAATAATTTAAGTACTGAGCTATTTAACAGCGGGATATACGCTATTGATTATATTTTACATTCGATAAATTTTTTATAGTTCGGAGATTTCCGAACTCACCCCTAACGGTTCGGATTTCACCGAACTGTTATGATAAACTATTTAAATAAGAGTTACAATGAGATATATAAATATAACAAAAGTTCTCAAGAGTTTAAGATGAAGTCAAAGCTCTTAAATAGAAAATTGCTTGAATTTAAGGAGCTAAAGAAATCCAGAAAATTAAGTGTGCTAATTTTAATTTCTCTATTAGTTGTATTTCAAATTATTTCAGTTATAACAGTGATAGTGATCTCAGATACCATTAGGATTATATCTACAACAGTTATACCTAATGGGTATGTCTCAATAAATTTTGATTACACACAGCCCGAGGATATGGAAGTAAGTATTCCGTATTATATTAACAATCCCGGGATTTCCGACTTGACAGATATTATTTTGACGATTAGACTTCATGCAAATTATACCGATAATTCAACAAAGGAAACGGTGAAACAAGAAATCTTTTATAAAAGTACAGATTTAGGAGTGTGTAAAGCTTGGAGTGTATTAGAAGGGTATTTTGAAGGAGGATTTACCGACTACAACGTTAGTGCTGTAATAGACTTTTTGAATAAAGTAGACCCAGAGGAATTTTTTTGGATATTAGGTGATATTACGTTAGAAGCAACTTATTTTATTGGTTTAATTAGATTTACAATACTAAATCGAGATTTTATTATTATCTAAAGGTGTAAAGAAGTGAGATACAAGACATTCCACAGAAGTGAAATTATTAAAATAGGCTTTACTCTTATGTCTGTTTTTCTGACTGTTGGTATTCCAATAATAAACTATATTATTTTTAAAACCAGTATAACACAGGGCTTAGCGAGTGACAATTTAGAAAAAAAATATGATCTTTTAATCATGGGTATAATAACGGTTGGGATATTAATTTCTATTTGTTCCTATATGTATTTTAAATGTCCAAAGTTTTCTGTTAGAAGGGGTGCTATATCTCTAACTCATTCGATCTTAGATTTAGTATTTCTCATCTTATTTTCACAGTTTGCAATCATCAACATAATTTCAAAGAGTGATTGCGCTAGTTGCAGTGGTTATAGCATTTCTGGGATATCTCTAAATCTATCTGGTGTATTCGCAATGCTAATTATCTTGTCAAGTTTATTTGTAATTAAAAACCTTTATGATTTACTAGATTTTAAAATTAATGAAAATTATTACATGACATGGAGAAGAGAGCAGAGAAAAAAACTACAAAAAACTAACTGAGTCAATAAACTTAAATAGTCAAGTTAACGTTATAATCATGGTGAGATAAAAATTCCAGAAAAGACCATTGAAATGGAAGAATATGAAGAAAGATCAGGTAAATATGCTATATGGCGTGGAGAGATAACGGATGGATTTAAAAAATGGATAAAAAACCCTAATAGTATTCCGGATCTTCCCAGTCACGTAAAGAGAGAGAGGCAATTTAGGAGAGAAACAGATAAATTTGCTAAACAATATGGAGTGCCAATTGATGATTATAAAATTTGGATAAGAGAGAAATATCCTGAACTTATTCACAAGTATCCAATAATCGAGGAGAATGTCTCATTTCGAGGGGAATCGTTTCGAGTAGAAAATGGTGGTCTAAACCTAAATAATATGGGAATTGAGGATATAGATGAAATCAGGGGGTTGAATAATCTCAAAGAGTTGTATTTTCTAAATCTCAGTAAGAACAATATCAAAGAAATTAAGGGTTTGAGTAATCTCAAAAAATTGATCATACTTGATTTGAGTAATAATAATATACATGAAATTAAAGGTCTTGAGACTCAAAAACGGTTAAAAAAACTCTATTTAAATAAGAATTGCATAGAAGAGATTGAAGGTCTCGAAAACCTAATCAATTTAGTGGATTTATGGTTAGATGATAATAAGATTATGGTAATTAAGAATCTTGAAAATTTAAAGATGTTAGAGCTCTTAATTCTCAACAAAAATAAGATTAAAAAAATACGCGGAATTAAAGAATTATCAAATTTATTTAGTTTAGAAATAGATTATAATGAGATCTCAAATATCGAAGATTTAAGCATTTTCCCCCCAAACATGAAAACACTAAAAATCTATCATAATCCTCTCCCTAAAGAACGATATAGAGAAATTATTAAAAATTTTAATATCCCCTAAATCAAGTTAGTGTGTTAGAAGAATAAGCTTTTAATTTCTTCAAAGTACTATAATGAGGAATGAGAGTATAGTTTAAATATTCTTTTAATTCATTATTAATCATCCTTGTATATCACCCAGAATGGTTTGAAAAAACTAATATAAATGAAGAAAATTGAAAAATATTAACAAAAATCCAAGTAAAATTGTTATTAAAAACAAATAAAAAGAATATAGGCTCAATTTATAATGCAAATTTCGATTGTGGAGATCCCTCTTTCTTAGTTTCATAAATCCTGTAATAATACCAGGTATAATAAGAATGATATATGCTAGAGCTGTTATACCATGAATGGTATAAAATATAGCTCCCCTGTTTAAGATGGTGGAGATAACCCAATAAAGAAAAACGCTCACAGAAGTGAGAAAAAAGCTGATACCAACAGCAATATGGAATTTTCTATTCACAAACTTAGGAAGATCATGAAAAAAGTCAGTTATAGGAGATCGCTTTAACCCAGACATGATAGCCAACCCTCCGAAAAGTAAAGAAATTGACAATAATATGGAATGCCAAATCCAATCTGTAAGAGGAGTAATTGAAGCGTCATCGCTCCATCCTCGACTTTCCCAATAACCTAAATAATCGTAGTTTACAACCTCTACTCTAACAACCCATTTCACCCATTTATACCCCAGATAATTAGGGGCAACAACTCTAACTGGAAAACCTTGCTCAACGGGAAGAACTTCATGATTCATTTCAAAAGCTAACAAAATATCATTTGCACTTGCTTCTTCAATAGTTAATGAAGAAGAATAAGCATCCGCGCCATAAAAAACAACATCAACAGCTCCAGTCTGTACTTCTACTAATTCTAGTAAATCTTTAAGACGGATACCTCTCCACAAAGCTGTACCAGAGGGTCCTTCAACACATTGTAATGTTGCTAAAACCTCGTGTGAAGGTTGAGATGTAAAATTGGAATAGGTAAAAATCAAACTATTGTTAACTTGTCCTTCGATCGTTAATCTCCAGTCATTTACATTAATATTTGGAGTTTCACCTTTGGTTACTACGAAAAATTGATCATTTGGGGTAATAATTGTTCTACTAATTAAGACTCCAATCACTCCAAAAAACGGAAGAAGCAACAGAACTAGAATTCCAATGTATTTTAAACTTATTATACTGTTTCTATTCATAGAATTTTTTTCAAATCTGATATTTATAGAATTTTATAAGAGAATTAAAGAATGATGATATTGATATTCTATAAAATCAATTAAGATTCCCTAATTTTAAAATTTCTTTGCTATAAATAATAAGATTCATATTTAAAATATAGTGCATATTCAATTAAGCGCCATATCCTTGTTCTTAGCTTCTTCCTCACTTATTATCCGTGTTAACTCTCTCTTTTTATGGAATGATTCTAACAATTCTTTAATTGCTTTATGAACTGCTTTGATAAACAATAGCTTTATATTTATTCTAGTGATCTATAAATATACCTAAATAAATATAAAGAGGGTCGAATGAGTGAAATGCGTGCAGCGGTATTTGAAAAAGCTGGAATGTTAGAAATAAAAGATATCCCAAAACCTTCCCCTGGGCATGAAGAAGCATTAATTAAAATGATTACTGCAGGTGTTTGCCACTCAGATTTGCACATGGCTCATGGAGATTGGCCAAATATATTAACTCCTCCATTTACTCTGGGTCATGAAGGGATAGGTATAGTCGAGGAGTTGGGTCCTGATGCAGAAGGGATCGTACAGAAGGGTGATCGAGTTATATTAGGCTTAGGTGGAGCAGGAGGCGGATACTGGTGTGGAGCCTGTGAAGATTGTTTGGCTGGGAGACCTATGTTTTGTGAACACACCAAGATGGCTATGGGAACATTTGGAGAATACATGCCGATTTGGGCAAAAGGATTAGTAAAACTACCTGATGAAGTGAGTGACAGTGAAGTCCCCTTAGCTTGTGGCGGATTAACGGCTTATAGTGCAGTTAAAAAACTAATTAAGTTTGGAGTATCACCAGGTAAACCTGTAGCCATTATTGGTGCTGCGGGAGGACTAGGTCATTATGCTGTACAGATAGCTAAAGCTTTAGGGTATAATGTCATCGGAGTTGATATAGGTGAAGAAAAATTAGAATTTGTCAAGAAGATGGGTGCAGATCATGCAATAGAAGCCAATAAAGTAAGCGGTTTTGTTGCAAAATCGTATGGGGGCGGTTATACTAATGGTGTACATGCTAGTATAGTATTTTCACCAAAAATAGCTAGTTTTAGCCTTGGAATAAGAATATTAAGGAGAAGAGGAATCTTTGTTGGTGTGGGATTACCTGCTATGAAAGAGGGAACTATACCGTTAATGCCATTGGAATTTGTAGCAAAAGGTCTACATTTGATTGGATCAGCAGTAGGTACTGTAGAAGAAATGAGAGAATTAGTACAGTTAGCTGCAGATGGAAAAGTTAAGACTCATATTGGAAGAACCGCGAACCTGTCAGAAATTAATCAGGTGTTTGAAGAACTAGAGCAAGGAAAATATGTAGGGAGGGCAATTATTGATAATTTCACGAAATGAATAACTCTTTCCTTCTACCTAATCAATAACCTAGAATCATAAATCTCTATTTTTTCAACAATTTTTTTTTTATATTCTTTGTGTACAAAATTATTATAATTTGTTCAATACTTAATAGAAAATTTTATTCTTACGATTAATCCTCAAAAATTATATAATGAAAAAACATTAAATATAAGTTCTTTTATTAGGTTTTCAATTAAAACTATCGATTTCAATTAGTGGTCAAAAAATTCCGCCTTCAAAGAATCCAGATAAAATCAACGACAATACTGAAGAGATCTCAGAAGATGGAGATTTAATAAAAATAGATAATAATTCCATAGAGAAAACTGAGGAGATGAAAAGATATGAAAAAGAAACTAATAGATATGCAGTATGGCGCGGAGTTATAACTGAGGGCTTTAAAAAATGGCAAAAAGGGGAAAAGATTTATCAACGGGACAAAGAACGGATTTCTTTATATGTTTCTGAAGATACTAAATTGAAATGGTTAGATTATACTAAGAATGATGGCAGTTTGACTATTTCAAAATTAATTAGGGAGGCAGTAGATACATTCATAGAAAGTCAGGAGCAATTCAAAGGTACTTATTTAGGCCGGTTAAACCCTGAGACTATTTCTAACATTTCTCATTCATTGAAAGAACCACTCACTTCAATAAAGGGTTATTCTCAATTACTTCTTGAGAATTTCAAAGAAAAATTAAATGAACAAGTGTTAGATACCGTAAAAAATATATTTGAACAGAGTATTTTACTTGAAAAGAAAATAATTAATATTTTAGATAATATCAAAGTAGAACCTGAATATGATGTTCTATTAATTGAAGATGATTTAGCAACTATTCGGCTTATTAAGAGTTATTTTGAAAGTAAGGGGTTTAAATGCAAAGGCGTTGTTAGTGGTTCTAAAGGATTGGAAGAATTAGGGAATGCTATTCCTAAACTCATTCTATTAGACATTATTTTACCAGATTTAAGTGGATATGATATATGTAAGACAATTAAGTCTGATAAAGAATATAAAAATATTCCTGTTTATTTTTTGACTGCTATAGCTGGTTCTGAAGTGCAAAAGAATTTAGAAGAAACAAAAGCTGATGGATATATATTAAAACCTTTTAATTTTGCTGATTTTGAAGTCATATTTGATATCTTAAAAAATTCATAGGAAATAGTATTCAAATATCAAAATTTCAATTTTAATAGGTCAGCTTTCAACTAATTGTAGTTCCTTAAAACCTATATTTACATATCATATTAATATTTATAATAAAAAAATATTATTAAAAGATAAAAATATACAAATTATTGTAAACAATCAATTTTTTGATGATTATTTTTATAAAAAAAGAAAATAACTTTAATAATAGATACAAATTTTATATAGGAGTTTACAAAAATTTTTATAGTACATCTTTTACAAAACTATCATAGAAATCGAATTAATATCTAGAGAGTTGGTGTGAAAATTTCGGGCGAAAAAAAAAATAATAGAAATAAAAAGGAAGAAAATGATGAAGAAGATCTCGAAAGAATAAGTATGACTGATGAGGAGATCGCAAAACTAGATCTTGAAAGCCCACGTGGACAAAAATTAAAAAAAATATACGAAGTTCAAACTGATAAATATGCAATTTGGCGCGGAACTATCACTGAGGGATTTAAAAAGTGGCTAAAAGGAGAAAAAATTTACGATCGAGATAAAGAAAGAATTTCTTTATATGTTTCTGAAGAGACTAAAAATAAATGGCAAAATTTTAAGGAATCCCACGAATATTCAACAATATCTGCATTAATTAGGGATAGTGTAGATTACTATATTGAAAAAAAGTCCGATTTATTGAGTGGGGGATTAAGAGGGATGAATGAAAAAACCCTATCCAATATTTCACACGCTCTAAAAGAACCTTTAACAACTATTAAAGGATTTAGCCAGCTACTTATAGAAAATTATAAAGATGAATTAGATGAGGTTGTTTTGTCAACTATTAAAAATATATTTGATCAAAGTATGCTACTTGAAAATAAAATTATTAATATACTAGACGATATACAAACGGAAGAGATTGAACCCCAATATGATATACTCTTGATAGAAGATGATCTTGCAACAATTCGGCTGTTAACAAGCTATTTTGAAAGTAAAGGGTATAAATGCAAAGGCGTAGTGAGTGGAACAAAAGGTATAGACGAATTAAGAGGGGGTGTACCTAAGTTAATATTATTGGATATCATCCTACCAGATATCTCTGGTTATGAAATTTGTAAAATGATAAAAGAACATCAGAAATATAAAGAAATCCCGGTGTATTTATTGACTGCTATACCTGGGAGTGAAGTCGAAAAAAAAATGTCAGAAACGAAAGCAGATGGCTATATTTTGAAACCCTTCGATTTTTCTGATTTTGAAATATTATTTCAGTATATCTAAAACTTTAGATTTTATCCCTCTACTACAAGTAGGCTCGTAATTTTCTTAAATCTAATTAAAATATTTTGAATCGTGCTCTTTTATAGCATCTGTAAGAACCAAACATAACTTTTCTAATATTGTAGTATCAATTTTATCAAGTGTATCTTTAGTAGTATGCATATAATCATGCGCTTCCACCTCACCAATACCAAATCCGCAAAGACCTTTATCTCCTAAATAACCTCCATCGGAATGTGTACCAAAAACCCTATTAGTAGTGTAATGTCTGATCGGAAGATTTCTATTGTTATTCTGAAGTAAGTTATCAATATCCTTGACGTTATCACATTTATTTTCTCCAGGGAATAAAAATACATTGTTTGCAATGGATTCAAAATTAAATATAATTGTTTTATCAGGATTAAGGTTCTTCATATTATTATAGAAATGCTTGATACCCATTGTTCCACATTCTTCAGCTCCAGTGAAAAGAAACCATAAACTATAGTTATTTAATCTGTTTTCAGGAATACTATAATAGTGTACTAGCTCTAAATTGCACGCGACACCAGAAGCATTATCAACAGCCCCTACTGATCTATTATCTGTAGTGTTAAGAAGCAATAAGATTACCCCTAACATGTTCGTTATTAAAGGAAACAGTCCGATAACAAAAAGGATTAATTCAAATCTTAACAATATCAAATTTTTAAGAATTATCAAGAATGCGAGGATTATAAACGAGGAGATCCATAATTTAATTATCCTTGTCCGACTATTAATCTTAAATCTTTGTCCTTTGGAATCAATATGACTTATAAACCCAATAATTCTGTTATTATTATCTTTTTTATGTGAAATTGGGTTTATCTTAACAAGGAGATTTTGCGATTTTAATTCTTTAATAAATTGTATTTTTTCTGGTTTTCTTGTCAGAATAATTGAGGTTGACAATAATCCTAATAGATTGAATATAAAAACCAAAAATAAATTCATAAAAATATTCAAATATAGAAAAAATAAAATTAAAGAAGCGGATAAAAATGCGATTTTAGGATATATTCTCGAATAGAATGAACTGAAGGTGAAAGATTGAACTTCATATTCTAGATTTAAATCCTGTATTTCTTTTTTTACTAAATTGAAAGCTTTCAATTCAAATTCAGTTCCAGATAATCGAGGAAAAGCAATTTTATCAAGATTTCTTTTAATTCGAGCTTGTTCTATCATATTCATAGCTATTTACTAATTTAAGAAAATATACGGGCTATGAGGGATTTGTTCAAAAAACGCTCGATGCGCTTCGTATTGAACCCCCGACCTGCCGGTTAAGAGCCGGTTGCGCTACCTGCCTGCGCCAATAGCCCTTTTTTTATTTAAATCAACCATCAAAACGCAGATGGAGGGACTCGAACCCCCGAGCGCTCACGCGCACTGGCTCGCTTGATTGTGATACACACTCAAGGCCAGCGTCTTACCAACTAGGCTACATCTGCTATTTTTCTGACATCGATTGATTAAATTAGATTATATTTACTCTAATAAATTTTTTTTTGTTTTTCATTGCTTTTTGCTTTATTCTCTCTTGGATTTAAAGAAAAATATAAATTTTATGCTACATTGATGTCTAATTGAGGTGGTAACACATAAGCGGGGCAAAAGATTTTCGTTATTTAATACCAGAAAGTTTATTTAAAGAAATTACTCAAAAAGCAGCAGAAGAATACCCTCAGATTTGCCATGGTTGGCTCTTTGCTGATAGAAAAGAAAACTTCGGAATCTGCACTCAATTTATAATGAATCCTGATTTACGTAAAACAAAAGCACATGTAAAGCCAAGAAGTTGGATGAGATATAAAAAATCTAAGATCTATAACATGCGAAAGTTCAAACAGGAGTTGGATACGGATATTGTATGGCAATGGCATTCCCACCCTTCGGGTAATGAGAAATTACATACAATAGATAAGCGGATTTTAAAATATCTCTCGAATGGAGTTATGATCATCGTGGTGCCTCCAGTTCCAAATAAAACTCCGGAGCAGAAAGCCCACTTGGTTGGTTGGTATTATGATAAACGCTATACAAAAAAACCTATAATCGAAAAAATGGTTTTTGAGATAATCTCTGAATAATCAATTTAGGAGATTATCTTTTCTTTTTCTTTTTTATTCAAACAAGTTAATTAGATAATAAAATATTAAAATTTTGTATCGTTATATTGAAAATGTAATTAATAAAACCTTTATTAAATGAGCAATCGTTGCATAGCCTGGTAATGCGCTGGTCTGCTAAACCAGTGTCCAACGGACTCGTGGGTTCGAAATAATGATGCATTTAGCATTTTATAGAAAATCCCACCGATTGCGCTTATGTTTAATTTAGGGCCAGTGGTCTAGTGGTGATGACGCCTCGCTTACACCGAGGAAATCGGGAGGCTATTAAGGGGATTATCCCTATTAGCCCGAATTCAAACCTCTCCTGGCCCACTATTATTAAATCTAATTATATAACTTTCTGATTTTTTTCGGTCGCAATACACTAAATTTACAATTTTCTAGGTCCTTTCCAATATGAGAGATAATCCCTGGAGCGTTCGAATCTTGTTTTAATAAAATTAAATTTTCCAAGAATCCAAATCTTTTTACTGTAATGATATCCCTAAAGTGACCTTTTTTTGTAATTGCTTTTTTAAATTGGCCTTTAGTCTCCCCGCTCAAAAAAATAGCTTGAAGATTCTCATTCATAATCTTTTCAAAGATATTTATTGAATTTGGAGCAATTTCTCCCTGAAGTTTATGGTTTTCTTTATCTATTTTTATTATTTTGGCTTCTACAGGAAAGTGATCAATAAAATCAAAGGCTTCAATAATTTCAGTTAAAGATTTTTCCCGTCCTTTACATAACTGTTCTCTGAGTTTATGTAAATTTATTAACACATCAGCGTGAGGATTCATAATTGCACAGTCTACAAATAATCCGAAACCAACTCTTCCTACATCAACTAGTGTACCTTTACAAATATCGCCCTCTTTAAGTTCCTTAAACTCTTTTATGCTCCCAATTTCATTTTTTAAGAGATTAAACACAAAAACTTCTTCAGGCCCACTAATAGAAACTTCGAATCTATTATCAAATTTCCTTAATTTTATTATATTTAATGTGGTATCTGGAAATCCCTTAACTTGCGCTCTTAAATATTTTAAGTATCTTAGGAATATATCTTCCTTTTTCTTTCTTTTAGAAACATTATAGATTTTATCAATTAAAACTATATTTTTTACCATAGAGAACACAATATAGCTTGAAGCTAAGGGAAATTAAGTAATTTAATATGTATCTTGTAAAATACTTTTCTCATTACATCACATTATCGTATTTTAGTTCTAAAAAGACTTAAATTACTAAATTATTATTTTTCAATGTAACCAAAAAGAGATTTAATTTATTAGATGAAAAAGTATGGAAGAACAAAGATTTCATGTATTAGTCAAAGTTTTAGAAGAACAAGAAGGAATAGAAGAAATATTTCTGTTAAATAGTGATGGAGAGGTTGTCTACAAGTCAAGAGATTTCCAATTATCTAATGAAGAAGCAAAAGCACTTCTTACTGCCTGGAAAACTAATGAACCTGCTGTAATGTTTCAAAATAATCGATTTGCTGTGTTAAAAAATGATGATATTCAATTAGCTGCTAAAAATATAGGTGGAGGAAAGGGTAATATTGTTGGTTCGATTACAAAAGAAGGAGATTATTTAGTTGCCCATACCAGAGATGAGGGTTTGATCATTTTAGAATGGTCAATTTTCATTAATAAAGTTGCATGGTCATAATCTGCATTAAGAATGACATTATTAATTAAAACTTCTCTACCTCATTTTTTCACTCAAATCTTACCCTTTTTTTAAAATATTTAAACAAAATATTTATTTTAGTATTTATTACTACTTTTTAACTAAGTAAAACAAAAAATAATATAAACAAAAAGAATTAATTAGAAATTAAAATTTGAAAAATATTAACCTATCTGGTTAAATTCTTTAGGATTTTAATAAAAAGTAGAATAGAATTAAGGAGGATATTAAAAAATGTTTCAGCAAGCAGGACGCGGATATGATATGGCTATTACGCAATTCTCACCGGAAGGACGGTTGTTTCAAGTTGAGTATGCTATTGAAGCCGTCCGAAGAGGCACAACCGCAATAGTATGTCGGAATAAGAATTCAGTTGTATTTGCGGTAGAAAAGAAAAGTTCTGAACTTCAAGAAGTGGTCGGTTCAGAGAAAATTTTTAAAATTGATGACCATATTGGTGTAGCCATAGCTGGACTCACGAGTGATGCACGAGTCTTAATCGACCGTGCTCGTATTCAAGCACAAGTAAATTTATTGAATTATGATGAGAAAATCTCAGTAAAGGATAGCACTCTAAATATTTGCGAATACAAGCAGGTATTCACTCAGAATGCGGGAGTACGCCCATTCGGTGTCTCTTTTTTAATTGCTGGAATAGATAATGATAATACACCCTCCTTATATTTAACTGACCCAAGTGGGGCAATGTGGGGCTATAAAGCTTTTGCTATAGGCTCCGGTGCCACTGAGGCAAGGGCTTACCTTGAAGAACATTATAAAGAAGAGATGAGTGATGAGGAATTAAAGTTATTACCTTTAACAGCTCTGAAAGAGTTGATGGGTGATAATTTAAATAAAAATACATGTGATGTAGCTTTTATATTGAAAGAGGATAAGACTTTTAAGTTATTAAGTTTAGATGAAAAGGAAGAATTACTAGGGAAATTAGAGACTTCCTAAAATCTTATTTAAGAAACCAAGGATTCTAGCCCATTATATTTATCAGCTAATACAGAGGCAAAAGATAGGAAAGGATAGAAATCAAGGAAAATCACGTTACACAGTTGTGAAGTTATATTATGAGCGACCGTCCAACAGACCGATTAAGAATTGATTTAGGCGACTTTATTGTTGGGAGAATTGAGAATTCTGGAAGACGTTTCGAGATGTTAATGGATCCACAGAAAGCCTGGGAAGCAAAGAAAATAATTCGAGAAGAAATCGACAAACGTTTGAAAGCGGGAGCAGAAAAATCCCGACTTACTGTTGACGATATCTTAAATAATAATAATATAGACTTGGAACTTATATTTGAGAGTTTTACTGTATTCGAAGATTTAAGAAGAGGCAAAAAGGCAACAGATGGTGATATGGAAGCCGTATTTGATACTACTGAGGGTATGAGAATAGCCGGACATATTTTACTTGAAGGAGAAATACACTGGACGAAAACTCAGAGAGAAGAAGAGAAGAATAAAAAATTGAAACAGATTATAACAATAATTAGTAAAAATGCGATTAATCCCCAAAATAAAAAACCTCATCCATATCAAAGAATAGAGAAGGCAATTGAAGAAGCAAAAGTTAAAATTGATTTAATGAAGAATGCTGAAGAACAAGTTGATGATGTAGTAAAAAGTATTCGAGCTATTATTCCAATTCGCATGGAACAAGTAGAAATGGCAATAAAGATACCTTCGGCTTTTACAGCCAAAGGATATAATATTGTAGCTCAACTAGCTCAAATTAAAAAAGAGGAATGGCAATCTGACGGAGCTTGGGTTTCTATTGTTAATTTGCCAGCAGGATTACAAATGGAATTGATAGATAAATTAAACAAACTAACCCATGGGAGAGTTCAAACAAAACTCTTAAAATCCTGACCAAGAATATTTTAATTAATTCTCGTTTAAGTTATTTTTTTGGCAATGGTTAGGTTATAAATAAAAAATAAATAACAGAGTGTGAGTTATTTTGGAGAATGAAACAGATGAAGAAGTAGTAGAAGATGTTCAAGAAAACGATGAAGAGGGAGAAGAAGAGTTCGAAGATTTCGAAGATGATGAGGATTCGAGAGATATTGTTGTACCTGGAGAGGTATTAACAGAAGATACAAAGAATTTTTTACCTGGTAGAGGTACAATATATAATAATGATAGAACTAAGATAATTTCTTTAAATATTGGGTTGAAACAAATAAAAAAGAATTATGTTAATGTGATTCCCCTTAGAGGATTTTATACACCTCGACCTGGGGATAAAGTTATCGCCCTTGTCGTAGATAAAAATCCTGTGAAATATAAATGCGACATTAATGCAAAAGATTTTGGTACTCTTAAACCGAAAAACACTATAAAGAGAAGTAAAATGAGATCTTTCAGGGGGAGTGGTGGTAGAGGAGGCGGTTATCGGGAAGAAGAAGCAAATACTGAAAGATATGAAATAGGAGATATATTAGTTGTAAAAATATTATCTGCTGATCGTTTAAACAAACCTGAATTAACTACTGTTGGCAAATATTTAGGAAAGAAAAACAATGGATTTGTAATTTCAATAGATCCACCAAAAATTCCTCGAGTTATAGGTCGTAATGGTTCAATGATTAAAATGCTTAAAAATTTGACAAAAACCAATATATTTGTTACTCAAAATGGGCGTATATGGTTAAAAGGTGAAGATATCGCACATGAAAGATTATTAGTAGAATCGATCCAAAAAATTGCGACAGAAGCACATACAGTAGGTTTAACTGACCGAATGCAGGAATTTATTATAAATGAAAAAAAAGTAAGAGGTATAGAATGAATGCCGTTAATTATTAATGATGAATATCCCGAGAAATTATTCCGTGAAGATGGAAAAAGACTCGATGGAAGAGATTTTAATGAGTTGAGACCAATTAAAATGGAAGTGGGCGTTATCAAAAACGCAGACGGTTCCGCGTATATGGAGTGGGGAAATAATAAGATTTTTGCTGCCGTTTATGGGCCAAGAGATGTTCATCCACATCATTTAGCTAAACCAGATAGAGGAATTTTAAGAGTTTTTTATAGAATGGCGACATTTTCAGTCTTTGACAGAAAAAGACCAGCACCAGGACGGAGAGAAAAAGAGATTTCTATGATTGTCGCAGATTGTTTAGAACCAATCCTTTTTCTTGAATTATACCCAGATACGAGTTTCGAAGTCTTTATTGAAGTTTTGGATGCGGATGGTGGTACTAGATGTGCTAGTACTACAGTAGCAGCGTTAGCTCTAGCAGACGCAGGAATACCTATGAAAAGTTTAGTCTCAGCTGTGGCAGTCGGGAAAATCGATGGTAAAAAAGTGGTAGACCTTTCTGGTATTGAAGATAAAGCTGGAGAGGCTGATTTACCAATCGCTATAACATGGTATAATGAAGAAATCTCATTACTGCAATTTGATGGCGATATGGATTTAGATGAGATGACAGATTTCTTGGATCTAGCTAAAGAATCTTTAGCTAAAATATATCAAATACAACTAGAATCCCTGAAAAATAAATATATTACATTAAAAGTAGAAGAGAGTGAAAAATAAAGATGATGGATGTTAAACGAATAGTTTCACGTATAGAAAAGAGTTATATTACCTCAAATTTGAAAAAAGAACGGCGAATTGATGGCAGAGGATTATGGGAGTATCGCCAATTTAAAATTGAAAGTAACACGATTTCCTCAGCTGAAGGTTCTGCAGATGTTTCATTGGGAGATACGAGAATTATTACGGGTTTAAAATATGAGATTGGTGAACCATTTCCTGATCTTCCTGATGAGGGTGTTTGTACTATTATGGCAGAGTTACTTCCAATAGCATCCCCTTTATTTGAAAGAGGACCTCCGGACGAGCAATCTATAGAACTAGCTAGGGTTGTAGATAGAGGTATTAGACATGCTGATTGCATTCAAACAAAAAGACTTTGTATTAAAGAAAATGAAGCGGTATATATCCTATTTGTTGATATGTATGTTATAAATCATGATGGCAATATGATTGATGCTGGAGCGGTAAGTGCTCTAACAACATTAATTTCATCACATCTCCCCGAAGGGATAATTGGAGATAATGGTCTTGAATGGACAGGAAAATATTTAACAGGAGACGATTTGGTAAAGGAATTACCATTAGTTATGACATATGGAAAGATTGATGATATTATCTTTATAGATCCTAATTTACCTGAAGAATTGGTTTGCGATGGGAAAATTTCAATATCAGTTACTGAGAAAAAAATAACCTCTATTCAAAAAAGTGGAGCTGCTACATTTTCAATTGATGATATTAAAATGTTAGGAAAAAAATCGTTAGAAATCGGTCAGAAGCTAAGAAAAGAATTAAATATTTTACAATATAAAACTACCATTAAATAGTTTTTATTAATTATTTTTTATTATTTTGTTTTAATTTTATTTAGTTTCGTTCCAGTGAACAATAAAATCATATTACAAATTTCAATATTTAATAGAAAAATTTATAGTTTATCCTAAGTTTTAATGTAATATAAATTATTAAATACTATTTATGAGATAAAATGGGAAAACGAACAGGAATTACAGGTAAATACGGTGCTCGTTATGGAAGCACTTTACGTAAAAGAACTCGATTAATTTTAGAAAAAATGAAAGGAGATACTAAGTGCCCTAGATGCGAAACAAGAGGATCTATTCATCGATTATCGACTGGTATTTGGCACTGTAGAAAATGTGACGCTCGATTTACAGGGGGTGCATACTTCATCGAAACTCCTAGAGGTGCCGAATCCTTTAGAATTGCAAAACGTAAGGAAAGAGAATTAGAAACAGTAGAAGAATAATGAATAAAAATAACTTTTATACAATTGATTCTATAATAGAATTAAAATTTACTGATTCTCAGATAAGAGACATTTCTTATAACTCATTTTATCCTGAAATTAAGAAATTACAAACAAATCGCTCTAAAGTGTTAGTAGAAAAACAAAATGATTGTAAATTAATCTTTAAGGTCGAATCAAGCGATATTACAGCATTTCGAGCTAGTATGAATGAAATTATTAGCTTTGGAAAAATCATCGATAGTACCTTAGAAATAGCAGAAATTTCTTAAAATATAGAAATATTATTACAATGCAATTATAAAATAAATTATTGAATATGGAGAAGTAGGAAAAAAATGTCAATCAATTTAAACAATCTTGATGAAGAGCAAAGGAATAAAATTCAAAATCTAGCAAACCTGCAACAAACCTATGAAATAATTAATTCCCAAAAAAATCAGACAGAATCACATCTAAGAGAAACCGAATTTGCAATTGAAGAATTAGAAAAAGTCGAAACGGACACTCCTGTTTTTAAGTCAATTGGTGGAATAATGGTAAAAAGTGAAAAGAATAAGCTTCTAGATGAGAAAAAAAGTTTAAAAGTGACTTTAGAAATGAGATTGAAAACATTAGACCAAAAAAAATCAAGATTAGAAAATCAAATTACAACATTGAGCAATTCTATTCAAGCTGATCTTAAAAATAAAAACGTCTAATTAACTTTTAATGTTGGATTCTAAATATGAAGAATTTTTGACCTTTTTAAAAGGTAAAAAAATCCTTATTACCACTCATGATTTAGTTGATATTGATGGATTTGTATCTTGTTATGCTTTAAAATTCTTCTTAATCCAACATTGTACTAAAACTATAACGATCTTTTTCTCAGAATTATCAAAGTATACAAAAGATTTTATTATTAGATTTTCTGAAAAATTTCCTGAATTTGTCTTTACCCATACAAATGAAGTAAATTTTTCCGAATTCGACGTATGCATTATTATTGATACAAATGATTTAAGTCAAATCCAATTTAATCGTAGTAAAACCATTAAATTAGAAATTCCTTATATTTTTATCGATCATCACTATTTTAATAAAAGCATATCAAAAAATGGAAATTTAGCTTCATTAAACATAATAAATGATGATGTTTCTTCAACTTCAGAAATTATATTAGAGTTGTTAGAATATTTTAACCAAAATTTAACAGTCCCATATAAAATTCTCATAATTGCTGCTATTTTAACCGATTCAGGCTTTTTTAAATATGGAAACAATCAAACGATTAAAAATGTGAGTAATTTATTAGGTGAAGAAGTGAAAATTCAACAATTACAATTAATGTTAAAAAATGAAGATGATATTTCAGAAAGAATTGCTAAGATAAAAGGATTACAGAGAGTTGAGTTAATTCGTGAAGGAGATTATTTAATTGGACTTAGTCATGTCAGTAGTTTTGGAGCCCGTGTGGCATCGTTGTTAATAAAAATGGGTTTTGACATCAGTATTGTTTATTCAAAGGAAAAAAGTAAGAATTTGATTAATTGCAGAGCTAAACAAAGTATTTGTATGGAAACAGGATTACATATAGGGAAAATTTTAGAAGAAATATCAGAATATTCTGAAGGAAGTGGCGGAGGACACGACGGTGCCGCATCATTATCCTTTAATTCAGATTTAGACACAGTTTTACTTAAACTTGTTGAACGAATAAAACAATTTTTATAATCTAAATTTTAAATTATTAAATATTATTATTATTCGAAGTTGAATTAAAGATTCATATTAAACATGGATTTAATAAGATTTGAAGATTTTTCTTTTCGTTATAAAGGAAATGAAGAATATGCTTTAAAAAGTATTGATTTAAAGATAGAAGAAGATAATTTTATTTTACTTTGTGGTGAAACCGGTTCTGGAAAAACAACCTTAATAAGATGTATGAATGGCTTAATCCCCCAATTTTATTCTGGTTTTTATAAGGGTAAAGTATATGTAAATGAAAAAAATACATCCAATACTCCTATTGCTGAACTATCTACTGATGTCGGCATAGTTTTTCAAAATCCGGAAAATCAATTAATCTCTATGAATGTAGAACATGAAATAGCATTTGGATTAGAAAATTTAGGTATTCCTTCGAATGAAATAGCTAAAAAGATAGAAGAAAGTGCTTCTTTAACTGAAATTGAACACATTTTAGATAAGGCTCCTTTCGAATTAAGTGGTGGAGAACAACAACGGGTAGCTATTGCTTCAATCTTAGTTTTAGAACCCAAAGTTCTAATATTAGATGAGCCGACAGCTCTATTAGACCCATATATGGCAAAAAAAATCATTAGATTGATAAAAGATATTCAAGTTGATAGAAATCTTACAATTATAATAAGTGAACATCGATTAGACTTAATACTTTCTTTTGCAGAACAAATAATTTTGATGAGGAATGGAGAAGTTATTGAACATGATTCTCGTGATGATGTACTTAATGGAATAAACTTCCAGAATTTAAAGTTAAACAAACCTGTGATATATACGATATTCCATAAATTGAAGAATGAAAAATTATTTCCTTGTAAAATACCAGCTTCAATTCCGGATGCAATAGATTCTATAAAAAAACTACGATAAATATAAAGGTGCTTAATTATATCGAAAGAATTCCCATTAATCATTATAAAAGGTCTTAACTACATTTATCCAAATGGTACTAATGCTTTGAAGAATATTAATTTAAACATTCAAAAAGGAGAAATGCTAGGAATAATGGGTAAAAATGGAGCAGGAAAAACAACCCTTATTCGAACCTTAAATGGATTAATTAGACCAAGCTCAGGTGATGTTTATATCAACAGTGAAAACATTAAATCTAAATCTATAGCAGAATTGTCGACATTTGTAGGTTTAATTTTTCAAAATCCTTCTCATCAGCTATTTGCTAACACTGTTGAGGAGGAAATTAAATTTTCTTTAAAGAATCTTTTTTTAAATAAGGAGGAGCTTCAAAAAAAAACAAATGAAATCTTAAGAAGCTTCAATCTTGACCAATATCGAGATAGATCTCCTTTAAATTTATCGGGAGGAGAATCTAAAAAATTAGCTATAGCTTCGATAATTTGTAGAGATCCAGAAATCTTAGTATTCGATGAACCAACTCTAGGTCAGGATGCTAGAGAGATTGAATCTTTCCTTAAATTAATCAGTAACGAAAAGAAAGAAGGTAAAACCATAATAATTATCACCCATAATATTGAATTTGCTTATGAGTTTATCCCTAGAACAGTTTTAATGGAGAATGGGGAGATTATTGCAGATGGTCCTACACAAAATGTGCTAAATAATAACTTTTTGACCGAAAGGTCATCTTTAATTCTGCCACAAACTCAACAATTATCTTTAGCTCTGCAAGAAATAGGATTCCAAGGTATCAGTAAAAATGTATCGAAAAATGAAATCACCGAATATTTAATTAATTTTTTAATGAATAGAACCATTAGTACGCAGGAGGAGTAACATAGATGTCTTTGGAATTTCTCAATGCTTTTAAATTCATGAAAAAGAGATCTTTTCTCCATAATCTAGATCCTAGAGCTAAATTAGTGCTTGCATTAACATACACAATTAGTGCCTTATTATTCAATCAAATTATTCCTTTACTCATTATTTTTTTAAGTTTAATCCCTTTGGTTATTATTGGTAGAATTTTAAAACAGTGGATTAAAAGCATTCAGGGATTATCTTTCTTAGCCCTCTTTATAATCCTTTTAAATACACTATTTATATCGTTATCTTTTGCTATAGCAATGATATTAAGAATTTGTATTATGGTATCTGCTTTTTCAATCTTTTTTTTAACAGTAGATCCGAATGATTTAGCTCTTTCTTTGATCACTATGAAAATTCCATATGAATTTGCTTTCTCCTTCTCTTTAGCATTTAGATTTGTGCCAACAATTGCTATGGAGGCTCAAAATATAATAGACGCTCAGCAGAGTAGGGGATATGAAATGCAAAAAAAAGGATTTATTAGTCAAATCAAAAACCTTTTTCCTTTATTAATCCCATTGATTATATGCTCAATTAGAAGAGCTTTTAATGTAGCAGAAGCTTTAGAATCAAGAGCCTTTGGAAGCAAAAAAGAGCGTTCATATTATTATACTATCAAATATACCTTAAAAGATTGGATTTTTACATTTTATTTGCTAATGTTTCTTATATTATGGATTTTTATTAGAATTCAATTTAGTCTTATGCCAGATTGGTTTCTTTGGAGCCTTCCTATATGATTGTAAAAGATTTTTATATTGAGGGAATGGATTTAAGATATTTTGTTGGAATCAATCAGATTAAATTAGATATAAATCAATTTCTAAAAGTAAATTCAATAACCAACGAACAAGAGGCTTTAAATCGTGTGTTTGATATAATTGAAGAACTCCAAAATAATAATAAAGAATCAACCATACAATTTCTGAAAAATAAATATGTTTTAAATCAAGATCATCTATTTATGGCATGTTATTATATGCAAAAAGCTTTTTTACTTAAAACAAACATATCAAATAAAAAAAATATTGAACTTTTGTTGTACTTATCAACAAGCAGGCAAATAAGTAAAGGTATTGAAACTTTTGGTATTGAATATAATGATCTAAAGCAGGGAAATACAATAATTTGCATTATATCACCAAAAAATAATATAGATGAAATTAACAATGAAATCTTACAAATTTTACATGCCAAAGAGATAAATTTAACAATAGATAACTTAACAGTTAAAAAAATCAAATCAATTATAGATAACTATGAAATCTCTGACTTGCAAATCAAATCTGTTTTAAATTCTTATGGGAATAAGAATTACAATATAACAGATTACATAAATAATTTAGAACCATTCTCATTAGCAATATTTGATTTATTATGTGAGAAAATGGCTCTTTTAAATATAGAGAAGACAAAAATTAATTAAAGTAACTTTTGGAGAGCCCCTACTCTAATTATATCATTTTTCTCTAAAAATGACACCCCACAAAAATTACCCAATACCTCAAGTCTAATAATTTTATCCGGATTGTCAAGATCAACCTTGTTATTTATATTGCTAGCAATTCGTTCAATCATAAAATTTCTTTCTATTTTTTCATGTTTTCTTCTTTTTATCACTATTTTAAAAGTATCTCCTTCTTTTATAAAATTTTTAGAATGATTTTGGATTATATTGGTTATTGTTTTTGTATTAGTTTCACATATAAAATCGATAGGAATAATTTTAAGGATGTATTGGAAAAAGTGAGGATCCTTTTTCAATATTTGTCGAATTTTTTGAATTACTTTTTTAGCATCTATATTGGTTAAGACAGAAATTAACCCAGGAAAGGTTAATTTTGATATAATTGGATAATTATCACCACAAATTAATAAGGTAAACCACATTTCACTAGAAGCATTTGTCTCATTAAACCTAGATGTCGAGATTAATAAATTGAAATTTTTCGTGCGTATCCCCCTCTTATTATGACAAAAATTCTAAAATCTCCTCTTCAGGTATCTTACCAATTCTTAAAAATTTTGGTACTTCTGTAGTACAATCAACTATAGTTGTTGATAATTTGGATTTAGATTTACCCCCATCAAGGATTAAATCTATAGGATTTAATAATTTCTTTACAACTTCCTCTCCACTATTACAAGGAGGTTCACCTGAATAATTTGCTGAGGTTCCTATTATAACCCCGAGATGTCCTTCTTGTTTCAAGAGATTCAAAATTCTTAAAATTATCTCATTTTCAGGAACTCTCAAACCAATTGTGTTTGTAAAAGCAGTTACTTCTGGGGGAATGATACTCGGTTCCTTCTTTTTTAAAATAAGTGTTAATTGACCCGGCCAATATTGTTTTGCCAATTTTTTAGCTAAATCATTGAATTCTGCAATTTTTAATGCCTCTTCATAATCGGAAACCAATAATAGAAATCCTTTAGTTCTATCTCGGAATTTGATATCATATAATCTGTTCACTACATTTAAGTTTAAAGGACTTCCTCCAATCCCATAAACTGAGTTGGTCGGAAAAGCCATCACTTTCCCTTCTATAATATTTTCCACCGCAATTTTTAAATATAACTCAATATCTTCTAGTTTTTTCCCACTTAACTTTATTAAGAATCCCATTTGAAAATCATTAAAAATTTAGACCGATATTACAAAAAGAGTATTGAATAAATTTAAAGATTATTTTAGATATTGTTCTTGACAACTTAATTCAACATTTATTCGTTCCCAATTATGATCTATAATTTCCTGAAGCTCTATTAGATCTTTTTCAGATATTTGTGAGAATCGTTTTTGTTTTGAAAGATAATCTATTAATGGAGCTCTTTTTGAAGGATCCAATAAGGATTTACTTTTCTTAGATAACGTCATAATACCATTTTCAACTTCATATAAGATCCAAGTGCCCGTCTTCACTGCTAAACGTGCCACTTCTATTGATTCTTCACTCTGATACCCCCAACCAGGAGGACAAGGAGCTAAAATATGGATATATTTGCAACCTTTAATTGATTTAGCTTTTTTAAATTTATCATAAAGATCAAGAGGTTCGCTAATACTACATGTGGCAACATAAGGGATTTCATGTGCAGCTAATATTCCTGGAAGATTTTTCTTATATCTTTCTTTTCCTTTTGTGGTTGTAGTAGTAATTGCTCCATGGGGTGTACTAGAAGAACGTTGGATCCCCGTGTTCATGTAAGCTTCATTGTCATAACATACATAAATTATATTAGAATTCCTTTCCGCAGCACCACTTAAACCTTGAATTCCAATATCAGCAGTTCCTCCATCACCAGCAAATACTAATGCTGTTATCTCATCCCATCCTCTATTAGGGAACCTGTGTGCCTTAGCTTGAAAAGCGGCCTCCATACCGGTGGCAGCCGCAGCTGCGGCCGCAAATGCCATATTGGTAAAAGGAAAATTAGGTGCAGTCTTTGGCCATAATCCAATCACAACATTTAAACACGAAGCAGGTGTGACTAAAGCAGTGTTATGTCCTAAAGCTTTCATTGACCAACGGAGTGCAATTTCAAGACCGCAGCCAGCACAGCAAGAATTTCCTGGAAGGAAATATTCTTCTTGGCATGACTCTAATGCTTCTTTCAATTTAACCATTTACTATTCAACCTCCAATAGCCCATCCCAGAGAGTTCCATGGATCATATCTTTTGGTAACTCTCCAGTTTCTTTAAATTTGACTAACATTTTTAATTGATTTTTTTGTTGTTCTAGAGATACCTCTCTTCCACCTAATCCATTAATAATAGGCAGAACATTAGGTGCTCCATTTATTTCATGTAAAGCAGATTTGACTTCACCACTAACCGGACCTCCAGTTTGTGATCCAAATGCTGTTGCTCTATCAATAACTCCTATAATTTCAACTTTTTTCGTGGAGTTAATGATGTCTTCAACTGGAAATGGTCGAAAATGTCTCAATTTTATCATACCTACTTTATATCCTTCTTCCCTTACATCATCAACAGCTTGTTCCATCTGTAGTGCTAAATCCCCATATATTAATACTCCTACTTTAGCATCATCCATACGGTATTCTTGAATTAACCCATTCCCATAACTTCTCCCAAAAATATTTTCAAACTCTTTTGCTGCGTTTTTGATTTTTTCTTTGGCTTGAATGAAGGCATCATGAATTTTCATTCTGAACTCATAATAAAATCCAGAAGGCATAATAAGATTACCAAACATCATTGGTCTCTTAGGATCCATCCATATATGAGGCCAACCCTCTTCACCGGGTAAGGAGGGTAAATATTTATCCACAAGATCTTGGTCTTCAATTATCACCGGCTTTGAAGTATGAGAGAGAATAAAACCACCATATGCGACAAACTTAGGGAGTAAAATCTCATGATCTTCACATATTTTATAAGACATCAGAATTTCATCATAAATCTCTTGATGAGAGGCACAAAATGAACTCATCCATCCCGTATCACGTTGACTTAATACATCAGTAAAATCTGCCCAAATGTTCCATGGTGGTGCAGGTCCTCTTGAAGCAATCGCAACGACAATGGGTAACCGTGCACCTGCAGCCCAGTGAATCATTTCATGCGCATAAAATATACCTTGACCAGATGTTGCTGTAAAAGTTCTAGTACCAGCTTTGCTAGCACCAATTACAGCAGCAAAAACACTATGCTCTGATTCCATTTTTATATATTGAGTTCCTGGCATTTCTCCATTATCTGCAAATTCAGACAGTTTTTCAACTACAGTTGTTTGTGGCGTAATTGGATATGCACTGATTACCTGCACTCGAGCTGATTTTGCAGCATATGCTGCTGCTTCATTCCCTTTAATTATTTTTATTTCTCTTTCCTGTATAAAATCTTGTTGAGCTTCAACCATTTTTCATATCACTCTCTCTTACCATTTCTATATTATTCGAAGGACACTCCTTCGCACAAATTCCACAACCTTTGCAATATCTAAGATCAATCTCAAAAGAACCATCCTCCTTCCTGGAAATTGTTCCTTCTGGGCAGAAAAGCCAACAGATACCACAGGAATTGCACCCCTCTTTAATAACAGGTCGGAATGTCCGCCAATCCCCTGTAGTGCCTATACTGCCATCGATAGGTAAGGATATAGGAATGGGTGGCAATTCCTCCCAACTTTTATAATCTTGAACTTCAGGACGCTCTTTAACAGGTTTATTAATTTTCTTCCATTTTTCGGATTTTGTCAATTTTATACCTCCCTTACTGTTTCATAGGCTTCTTTTGCTACACTCATATTTTTTTCCAATCTGCGTTCCCCAAACTCTTTTTTAATTACTTTTTCCATACTGTTAAGATCATAATACCCAGTTACCTTTCCAAAAGCACCTAACATAGGAATATTTAGGATGGGACCACTAGAATGCATAAAATCTTTTTGAATACAAATTCCTGTAGCATCAACTATAAAAATTCTTATGTTTTTAGGAAGTTCGGTAATATCAATTGGATTTGGGCTATTTACTATCAATGTTGTCCCCTCTTTTATAGATTCTTTAATTCTCGGAATATCCAGCAATGAGGTATCAAACATTAAAATATAATCTGGATTTACTACACTATCATATGTTTTGATCGATTTGCTTTTTGAAATTTTCGAAAATGCTTGTACAGGGGCGCCCCTTCTCTCAGCACCAATTATAGGGATTGCTATTGTGTCCTTAAATCCTTCCTCAAACGCCATTTCAGCTAGCAATTGACTAGCGGTTATGCATGTTTGGCCGCCCCTACAATGCATAGAGATTTCTACAATTTTTTCTTCTTGAGTCAAATTTTACCAACTTATTATTGTTGAGTTCTTCAGTAATTAATGAATAATAGTTCTTTTGATTTTTCTCCTATAATTGCAATAATTAACAATAATATAGGATTTTTAATTATAATTATTATATCTAAAAATAAGGTTCTAATAAATAGTTTATTTTCTAAATTTCATTGTTTTGAATTAATTTAGAGAAATTTTGAAATAAGATAAGATAAATTCTAAGCTAATTTGAAATTTATATTAATCTAATGTCGACCGAGAAAAAAAATAGTGAAATATTATATTCATTTAAATGCCCTTCATGTGAGAATGGTACAATAGATATCGTTAAGAATGTTTATGATCTACCTGATGGAGATAAGATGCTCATATTGAAATTCGAATGCGATACTTGCAGTTTTCACAAAAATGACGTAATTCCCTTAACAACAAATATGGATCCGGGAGTTATGACATTAAAAGTTACTACTGAAGAAGACCTTAAATCAAAAATTTACCGTTCACCGGTAGGAAAGTTAGAAATTCCTGAGCTTGAATTAATTGTAGAACCGGGACCTAGGGCTGATTTCTACTACACTAATGTAGAAGGAATATTATATAGATTTGAAAGTGCTGTCTCAATATATTTGAAAAGCCTCAAAGCAGGAGACCCAGAAATCCCTGAGATTGAAGAAGTTTTATATAATTTAAAAAAAGCATTAGAAGGAAAATTCGAATTTACGTTAAAAATAACTGATTTCGAAGGAGGGAGTTATATAATCCCAGAAGATAAATCAAAATATAAATTTGAAAAAATTAAGAATGAGGATAATTATTGAAGAAGAAGACGTCTACTCACACAATATCAACACTCCCAAACTCGGATCTCGTGTAATTATATTGGTTATAGTATTATAGCATTTAAGAATTACTAATTAGGAATAGTAAATGAGTTTCATTAGATTATTTTGATTTTAATCCTTAAAGTTTTTTTCTCAATACTCTTCTTTTTTTTTGCATTTATGATAAAAAAATGTTATAAAAGAATTTAAAGAAAAAAATCAGTCATTTTTCCTTTAAATATGTTTAACAATAAACAGTACAATAAAGAGGTTAATTAAAGTGTTTGAAGAGATCCCATTTATATTTGGTTTCATGATATTTTCTGTAGTAATTTCATATCTCATAATAAAATACACACCAGGTCCTCTGGATAAAATAGTCAAAGCCCTTGCTGTTATTGGCATTTTTATTCATGAAATCTGTCATATTATTATGTGTTTTATCACTCGCAGTCCAATTGAAAATGTTTCATTAGTAAAAAAAGTGGAATTCGAAAAGGATCCTAGAATTATCGGGTATTATGGACAAGTAAATGTGTATGAAGATAGGATAACGTTTCTACAAGCCTTTTTAATCAGTTTTGCTCCGTTGTATCTCTCCTTTTGGTTATTTTTCTCGATTCTAAATTTCCTTTTAAATAATCATTTTACTCCTATACTATTTTTCATAAGTATTTTTTTGTTAATATCCTTAGCACTTTCTGCAGCACCTTCTATTTCTGACTTGAAAATTATCCCTAAAGCCTTTTTTTATGATGTTGATAATTCTTTGTATCAAATTCTTCTAGTTATTTTATCAATCTTAACAACCTGGTTGACCATTTTTGCATTTAATTTACAAATTCTTCATGAAATTATAATCTATTTGATAATAACTGGTTTTTATTTTATGTATAAATTCGGACTTCGATTAATAAGAAACGTGTATTACTCAATTTTAGAAAAACAAACGAATCGAATCGACATAAGATATGGTCAGAATAGAAGAATTTTAAGAAGGAGGTATAAATCGTGGAAACCAACGAGAATAATGTATTGGAACCAAGATTTTGGCAAGGAAGAGTAAAAATAACCCAAATTCCTTCTGAAATAGAGGAACAGGTAGTATTTAATACTAGCACCCAGAAAACTGTAGAGATAGAGAAATCTTGGTTATATGATTCATTTTTTGATAAGACAGTATATGGATTAGAAATCACCTTAAATCAAAGTTTTAGTTGGATTTTCTATTTAAATGCTGCTTCTGAAGCAGAAGCTATAAGAAAAGGTTTTTCCTACCTTATGGTTCTAGAAGAAAGATTTCCCGGACTTACAGGAAATGTTGAAGCTGTACCAATTACATCTTCAATTTTGAGTCAGAATTCTCCTCTTTATGAGTTGGTTCTTCCTAAACAACCCTATAATGGCCGTGAAGAGTGGTCTCTTCTTAAAAAAATTATTCAATTATATAGGAAAAACGAACATAATCTTATTCAGTTTTATATATTTTGGCAGAGAGACGATTCTATATTTATAAGGAAGTCCGCTGAAAGCTCAAGAGTTGAATTATATAAAACTAAAATGTTCTTTCGAATTAATAGAAATAATAAGCTCAATTTAAAGAATGTCAATTCTGAAGCATCCAAGCTTTATGGTCAGGTAGATTATCTAATCACAGGGATAAGAAACCAAAATGGAGAACGTGCCTTTATAAGAAAAACTTCTCTTAATAATTGGGAGAATATTTTAGCATCGGATGTGTTCTGGGTGAATAAGGATGACATTCACACCCATTATTGTTATTATGATGTTTCTCACCAAATACCAGAAGAAAGACTACCCACCTTTATTAGTCCTGATAAAGTAGATTTTAGTTTTCTAAAGGATCTACCGATTTCAAAGGCAAATAAGCTCCCCTATGAAAATATTAATTACATACAAAATGGAGCAGAAAAAAAAGGAATTTCATTGGGTACAATTGTGACGAATGGTGTATTGACTAAAAATGTTAAAAACCTACCAGTTAATCATTTTGCTCATAATGTATTTATTGCAGGACTACCAGGGGCAGGAAAGACTTACTTTTTGGGACATATTTTAAAAGAATTCTATGAAAAAACTAAAGATATTGGTGTTCTTATCTTAAATCTGGGAAAGGGAAGACAGGAAGGATTTTTTCTAGCTGATAGATATTTAAAATATGGTTCTCCTGAATTCCATCTGAGTTATTTTTATGAAGGGGAATATCTCGATAGAGCACTTCAAGAAACCGCATCTTACTTGATTGCCTCTTTAGGATTGGGAAGTCCGTGTGATAAGATTTTATATAATGTTATGAAAGCTTTCATTAGAGTCAATGGGGAGTTACCTAGTTCTTTGGGGGAATTATTTAAAGGTTTGAAAAAGTGGTTTAAGGATTATCCTTATGATAAGAAATACCAAACCAGAATTCTAAGAGCTCTTAAAAATCGAATTCCTACGATTCTCTCCGAACAAATCCTGGATAGAACTCTAGCACTCTCTTCTTCTTTGGATGTACCTTCATGGTTTCAGGAGTGGAATAAAGGAAAGACTGTTTTTATTGACTTATGTATGTGCAATATTTATGTGAAAAGGTTATTAACTAGTGCAATATTTCAGATGGTTAGGATACTTACTCCAGATATAGAAGTTGGTAAATTACAGAATATTATTGCAATTGACGAAGCACATCAAATATTGGAGAAACCGATAACTAATAATCCTGATCATGATGAATTTATTTCAAAAGAACATCTTGAAATAATCTTTAATAATTTAATCAGAGAATTCAGAAGCAAAGGATTATCTTTTATCCTTGTAGACAATGCACCTCATTTGCTTTTTAATTGTGCTACGGCTTTACCTAGTTTAAAGATTTTGTTTGGGTTGGATCATTTAGATATTAATGCTTTTACAGGAAATCTTAAGATCCAAGATTATCTTATTCTTCAAGAACCTCGTAATGCACTCATTATGAATGGAAATAACCAGGAGTTCTTTGTTGTTCGAACTCCAGATTATTATTACTCATTAAAATAATTGTGAATTAATATGTCTGATTCTGGGAATGAAGGAGGAGAAGGTTCTTCGGAGGACGGGGATAGCCAACCTGATAAAACTCCTGATGCACCAGCTGAAACTCCTGATGAGGGAATATTTAACCCGAACGATGATGCACCAGATGAGACGTCTGATGAGGGTTTATTTAATCCAAATGATAATGTTCCCGATGAAAAATCTGATGAAGAAGCATTTAATCCGAACGATGATACACCTGATGAGACTCCAGATGAGGAATTATTTAATCCAAACGATGATACACCTGATGAGACTCCAGATGAGGAATTATTTAATCCAAACGATGACAAACCTGATGAGACTCCAGATGAGGAATTATTTAATCCGAACGATGATGTGCCTGATGACAAATCCGATGAAAACTATAATTCAAGCAGTTCTGGGCAGATAACAATCACTGAACAAGAACATGAGAATGAGCCTGAAACAGAACCTGAAAATGATCCAGAAGAAGATACTGAGAAAGAGATAGAGCATGTTAGTCCAGAAGGTGAACCAATGGGTCCTGTGGATTCTAAAGAGACACTTGATATAAGAGCAGATTTAGAAAGTTGGGGTTATGAACCTGAATATGACCCAGATATAGAAGCAGATGGTGAAGATCAGACTCATGAAAGTGAAACGGAAGGAGAGCAAGAAAATGACTCTGAATCAGAACAAGAAAGTGAATCCAAGCAATCCACTGAGAACGAATCGGAAAGTGAACCAGACACAAAACCAGAAGAATTTGAGCTAGTCACTCCTGAAGGTGAACCAATACCGCATCCCCAAGAAGCGCCCCCAGAATTAATTCCATTAGAAGCCGCTATTGAGCAATTATACGAAGAACAACAAGGTGCTGAAGAAGAAATAGAAAATGTAAACGAACCAAATGAATTATCAGAACAAGAACCAGAAATAATATCAGACCAAGAATCGAAATCTAATTCTGAACACGACTCGAAAGTAAAATCCGATCATAATTCAGATGTGATACTTGATCAAGAACCAGAATTAGTACCTCAGCAAAAACAAGAACAAAAACAAAAATCCAAAAGGATTAAAGCAAAAAGACTTGAGTTAATTACTGACCCTAAAGAACTAGATGATTATAAACATTATGAATATCAACACATCGTTGGATCAAAGTATGATGTAATTTTTCGAGAAAAGAATTTTAAAAAATCTGAGAAAAAACCGAAATCTCAGAAAACGAAACCTATGAAAGTAAAAGATCTCAAATTAATCACTAATTCTAAAGAACTAGAAGATCATAAACATTATGAACATCAACATATCGTAGGAACAAAATATGATGTAGTATTAAGAGAAAAACAATCACAAAGGCCGAAAGAAAAAGCTAAGCCCCAGAAAAAAAAAATTGAAAAGGTGAAAGAGCTCGAATTAATCATTGACTCTAAAGAACCTAGTGAAAATAAAAAAGGGGAAAAAAGCGAAATTGAAAAAATTTCAGAAAAATCTGAAAAATCCAGTAAATCAGTACAAAAAACCGACCAAAAAGAAATTAAAGATTTAGAATTAATAACAGAACCCTTGAAAAGCGCTGAAAGTGAGGAAAAAAAGGAATCTAGACAAGAAAAATTTCAAAAACTTAACGAAAAAGAATCAAACCAAAAAGAACTAGTGAGTTCAGAATCGCAAAAACAAAGCCATCCAACTGGAGAAGATGAAAGTGAAAACAAAAGTGAAACAGTTTCAAACGATAGATTAGATTTAAGAGAAGAATACAAGCAAAAAACAGGGAAAAGACCAATTTACAATAAAAGGGAGACTAAAGGGTTTCTCTCGTGGTTAGAAACACAAAAAAAATTAGCCATGAAGAAGAAACAAGAAAAGGGTAAGGAAAAAGTCGGGGAAATAAAAGAAGAGTGGCAAATCCTCTTGGAAAAGTGGGTGGGGGAAGCTAGTGAATCTGAAATCTCAAAAAAAATTAAAGAAGAGCTTATAGATATTATTAGGAAATATCAAATTTTTAGAGAAATCTATCTGAAATTGATTAAATTACTTGAAAAAAGAAATCTAACTAACGAAGAAAATGAAATTATTGAAAAATTGCTTAAAAAGCTTAGCCATGTAAATCAGATTCAAGCAAACATCTTTACAAATCTCAGAGTCTTTCGATCATTATATAATCAATATCATATACGGGACATGAATCGAATTCTGAAAGAAAGGGGAAAATTCGTAAATTACCTTACAATTAAGTTAAACAATCTTAAAAGAGGTAATAAGGCTCAACAGGCTGTTAAAAAAAATTGGAAAGACGTTTTAAAAGAGAACTTATATAATATTATGACTTTAAGCTTGAAAGAAAAATCGCAGATAATAGAGATTATCCAACAGAATATGATTGATGATTCAAATAGAGAGAAACTTGTATCAATATTAAAAAAATTACCTACAGAAGATTTATTTTCTCTACTAGGAAGAAATTTTGAAAAACACACACAGAATTATGTTAAATGGGGATGGGATTATGATATTGGAGTTAAAAAGTTAATGCTAAGTAAATATTTTAAAATATCAAGAAGTGAGATTGAGCACTATAATAGATGGTTCACCGATAAAATTCAGAATTATATAAAAAATATTGAAAATAAGATTAAATTCTTGTTTGAGCCTTTTAAATCATTTTCAAAAATGGATATGTTGTTTGGATTGGGTAAAAGTTACATTCTTAATGTAAGAATGGAAAAAAATAGTAAAAAAAAAATTTCGATCAATAATTTAGAGAGGATGCGCTTATCTATAAAAAAAAATATTCAAAGTTGGATTTTAAAATATCCACATCTCTCAGATCTATTATCAGATGCTCAGAAATATATATTGGTTATTATTGATGAATATGAAAAAATATTAAGTCCAAAACCGTCAGCTAGATATCAAATGTATATTCACCACCCTGATTTTAGAAGAGATTATTTTAGAGTTATAGATTCAAAAGAAAAGGCGTATTGGCTTGGATTTTTATTTGCTGATGGATGGATAGCACTCGAAAATAAAGCTTCAGGTTATTATTATCGAATGGGAATTGGATTATCTACAAAAGATAAAAAAGTTCTTATAAAATTTTGTATTGCCGTGGGTTTAAATGCCGATTATATAAAAGATCGACTTACAGGCAGCGATTTTAGTAATAAGAAATATCAAATAAGTACTATTAGATGGGGGGATCAAGAGTTTGCTCAAGATCTGATAAAACATGGTATAGAATATACTCACAGCGAAGAAAAAGGAAGAAGGACCAAAATTCCAAATCTTCCAAATTTAAGAAGCCGAGAGTTAATGTTAGCATTTTTATTAGGCTTTTTTGATGGGGATGGAACACTTGGGCATGATAAAATCACAAATAGAATTTATCCTAGTTTAACCTCTTCAAATAAAAAATTTTTAAGACAAATTAAAGATTACTTTGGTATTAAGAACATCATTTCTTCAAGAGTTATTAAGGAGTACAATTTAAGAAAAGATAAAATGGTTAAAACTAATGCCAGCGCCTTAAATATTGAAGTGAAACTTTATGAGGAAATGATAAAGAATTATAGAAATAGTATAGAACGTAAGAGGGTAGGATTAGTTTTTTTTGATGATTATTATGAGCCAAAAGCAAAACCGCCAACACCTCAAAGAATTTGGTTGAGAAAAAAAATACCAAAAGATATTTTGAAAGAAATAATTAAAGTCTTATCTCCAAATATGATTGCTAAATTGCTAGGGGTCAATAGGAACACAATTATAACTCTTGCTAATGAATATGGGATTTACTTTTTTGATGGAAGTTATTATAAAAGCATATCTCGGTTTATTCACTATCAAGATAAAGATTCTGAGTTCTATAAACCATATTATCGTTGGTTAGATTACTTAAAAAAAAAAGGAAAATTTAGGGAATAATAATTTCTTATTTTTATCTTTAATCATAACTTTTTTAATCAAAAATGGCTTATTTAATTAGTTAATGAAACAAATTAAAAATGATTAAGGTGAATATTCATCAAAATTAATAAAGTGGGAATTTTAACGGGTGGTGGAGATTCATTTAAAAGACATCTTTATGAACCACAGACTGTCCCGGTTTAAATTCAGTCCTCTATGGAATCATGCTAAAGGCTTACGACGCAGGGGTTGAATGTGTTGGAATCCTTAAAGGTTGGAAAGGTTTTACGGAAAATGAGACTATTGCATTGAAAATAGCGGATCATGACGATTTACATACAGTGGGTGGAACAATCTTATATACAAGTAGAACAAATCCGTTTAAAGGAGTAGATTCAAAAGAAGAAAGGGCTAAAGAATTAGCAAAACAATTCGAGATATTGGGTATTGATGCTCTAATTGCTATCGGTGGAGTTTTAGAATAACGTCTATTTTAAACTAAACA
Organism: Promethearchaeota archaeon; assembly: GCA_048940605.1. Taxonomy (GTDB): domain Archaea; phylum Asgardarchaeota; class Lokiarchaeia; order Sigyniarchaeales; family SOKP01; genus Loki-b32. The sequence goes on along the minus strand of JBHLOJ010000016.1, from coordinate 222 downwards.
CGATACATTAGGTGTAGCGGATACCCTGTATAAATATGCCAATTCAAAAATAGTTGGTTGTCCAAAAACGATAGATAATGACCTGAAAGGAACTCATTATACATTTGGGTTCTGGAGCGCAGTTCAATTAGCCTCTGACACAATTGATAATCTCACAACTACGGCACGCTCACATCAGAGAGTCTTTATCGTCGAAGTAATGGGCAGAGATGCTGGTTTTTT
>JBHLOJ010000015.1:0-34941 GCA_048940605.1 Promethearchaeota archaeon | reverse complement strand
AAAGTAAAAACCCATATAAGCAGAACTGCGAAACTTTCAGAAATAAATCAAGTATTCGAAGAACTACAAAACGCTAAATTTGTAGGGAGAGCTATTCTTGAAATATCTGAGTAGTAATTTAAATTCTCCTTCTTCTTTTATTTTTTCTTCTTTTCTATCCGTTTTTTTAAAGCGCCTGAGGAAATTCTTGCTCTTTTTTGACCTTTAACAGCCCAATAACTTTGAGTAGGTGCTTGAGCTGCTTTTTCTTCTTCCATCTCAATTTCTTCTAATTCATCATCTAAATAAGCTAGTCCCTCAGAAAAATCTTCTTCAGCAAACTTCATATTAACTGATTTTAAACGGTTCATTTCACCTAACATTTCATCTCTTAAACTTCTCAATTGTGCTTTTGATTCTTTAGCTTTTCCTGCATAATATCCTCCTCCTGCAGCCTGGATATTCATCATTACGTTAAACTTCTGGTCATATTTAGATTTAAATTCATTTTCATCTTTAGTCACCTTTACTCGATCATTAATGACTCTCATTCTCTTGCGGCCATCATTATCAATGTATTCCACTTGAAGTTGTACAGGAACTTCTTCTTTATCAACTAATTCTTTAGCAGATTCTAATTCTAAGAAAAGTTCTCTATCTTCTGTAATAGCCCCTAAGTTTATTTCCGAACCTTCAGCCACACCTTTAGAGCTATATGCTCCAGTAATGTTTTTGATAATAATGTTGGGAGGAACAATTACCTTAACCTTTACATCTTTTGCTACATATTTCATTTGTCTAAGTTCAGAAAATATCGCTTCCATTTCTTCGCTTGATATTAGATATAATGTTCCTCCAGTTTTATCTGTGAGTTTTCCTAAGGTTTGTAGTCCCATTTCATTATTATCTCCGGAGGCTGAAACTCCAACGACATCAACAATAATTTTATATTGATTACATAAATCTGCCATAGTTTCATAAAAACTTTCAGCTCCAGGACTAGTACCAGACAAATTTCCTATTCCTTGATTCGCTAATCCATCGGTTAATAATGTAATTCTTCCTGTATGCTTAAATAAATCAAATGAATTAATTCCAAAATATAGAGCAGGACCTAATGCAGTCATATCCATTGATCTAAGACTCTCAACTTTTCTTATCCATCCATCAGCGAATTCTCCAATAGAACCTAAAAACTTTTCCTTTTTCATTGACTTATTTAATTCATCTTTCATCCCTTCTAAAGAAAACAGTAAATCCCCACTAAAATTTAATGGATTTTTGTCGTGTCTTAAATAATAATAGACAGAGCTTTCAAATGCGATTAGTATGTATTTAGTGAGGGGAGAGTTAATTTTGAAGTCTTTTAAGGTTTGAATTAATGATTTCTTAACCGCCTCTATTTTCGCTCCGCTCATACTACCAGAGATATCTATTACTGATATGTAAAGATCTCCCTCAATTTTCTCCATCTTTGTTATTTTTTCTTCTTTTTTCGCACCCTTTTTCAACGCTTCTATTAATATAAAATCGATATCATTTGGGAGCTTTTTCTCAATCTTAGATTTGTCTATTGTATTTATTGTCCCACAGAATTCACATACATAATAAGAACCCTTTTGAGAATCTGCTTGAATTAATTCAGTATCAGTGAAAATTGCACTACAATTACTACATTTAATTGGTTTAGTTTTAAGTTCTTCTTTAGGTTTACCTAACTCTCCAAAAGCAATTGAGTATAAATAGGGATACAATTCTTTTTTTGAAGGTTTTTTAGTCAAGAAGTTATTAAATGCTCGATTAAACATAATTTTCTCAGATATTGTATATAAAGTTTTGAACAATACATAAAAAATGATAAATAAAAAATTTTCTAAGAGAATTATAAAAAAAATAGAAAGTATCAAATCCTACCCTTTGCAAGGGTGTCCTCGGACGTCTCGTTTTTTCACGCACGATTCATTCTTATATGGGATTTTTAACATTTTTATCAATAATCGATGTTAACATTTCAATAGAAGGTCTATCTGTTTTATCCTTGCCGATATATTTCCATACAATAATGCCATCTTTGTTAATTAAGAATTTACTTGGAACTGCCTGTTTTATTTTGTATTCTTTTCCTCCTCCAGAAGCAAACCAGTAAACTCCATATTCTTTAGCTATTTTTGCTCCACGATCAGAAATAATATCAACATCAAAATTATTTTCTTCTTTAAAATTTCTAAGAAGTCTTACACTATCACTTGCAATTGAGATAATTTTCACGTTACGCTTCTTGAACTCTGATAAATGTTCTGTTAATAATCTTAAATGGATTTTGCAGTGGCTTCACCAGTTTCCTCGAAAAAAATCTATTAATACGCCATTATAAACCCTGAGAAGTTCATTTAAATTAACTTCTTTATCATAAATATCTACAGTATTTATTTGAGGAGCTTTGATGTTTAACTCTATTCCTTCAGGTCTTGGTGGTTCTTCGTCGTTCATAATAATCAATTTAATCCTATTAGATTTAAATTATATTATTATATTCTGTTAATGTTAATCCTAAAAAGAAACAAATTTCTTAAATGCTAAATTTTCACTATATTGTTTTTAATAATTTTCAAAAAGAATTTCAGTCAAGACATCAAATGCCCTTTCAACATTTTCTCCTGTTTTCGAAGATAATTCAACAAAAGAAGCGAGATTGTACTTTTTAGCTGCTAATATTCCATCTTCCCTTGGAACAGCTCGAAATTCATCTAAATCTTTTTTTGATCCAATTAGCATTATAGGGATATCTCCCGCATTTTCTCTAACTATTTGGGTCCAATCTGGCAGGTGTTCCAAACTCATTGGATTTGTAATATCATAAAGAAAGAATGCACCATTTGCTCCTTTACTATATTGAGAAAGTAGAAATCTGAAGCGCTCTTCACCACCAAAGTCCCAAATTTGTAATTTAACTTTCTTATTGTTAAAAAAGGTTGTTTTAGAATAGAAATCAACCCCTAGTGTCAGCTTTAAATCTTGCATGAAGTATCCCGAGATATATCTTAAAGTGAGTGATGTTTTTCCTACTGAAGCATCGCCCAACATCATTAATTTAAACGTATAATCGTATTCTGTCATTCTCCTCAACAATTTATTTACTTCGGGAATCCTTCTTAGCTTTTAAAAGTAATGCCATTTAAAAAGCTCTATATAGACCTTATGATCTTAATATACCTAATATTAATTAATATTTGTTTAATTTAAATTTAATATTTCGCACTTAGCAAAAATTATAATAATAACAAAAGGACATTAAGACTAGAATGGGATATTGAACAAGGGATTAATGAATAGTCAAATAAAATGAATATAGAAGCTAATAAAATACCAAATACAAAATAATAACCAAAATAGGTAATTGTAGTAGGTAAAGGAACTAAGAAAGGAGGAACATGATATAGAGAAAATAAGATTGATGAAATTATAACAGAATATACAATTTTCACTTTACTATTCAGTTTTTTTATGATAAAACCTCTAAAAAATGCTTCTTCGCATGGTCCGATTATAATTATTTGTAGTATCAGAAGAATGATAATTTGGATTAAATTAGGTTGGATGGGAGTAGTATTAATTGCTCCTTCTTGTCCCGCTGCAATAAATTTAGCACCAAGTAAATTTTCTATTATTATTTGTTCGAAAAAAATTAGAATGAAATTACCAAAGAAGAAAAAGATGACACCAATACTTAAACCCGCGACAATTTTTAGTAATATATCATTATTTTTCTGAAATCCCATTTCAAATATCAGTGTTTTAAAAGATTTTTTCTCAATTTTACTAGAAATGTAAGCAGGTATAATAATGAAGAGTAACTCCAGAAAAATTAACCCTATTAAAATCCAAGGATTTTCTCCTAATTGTATTGTCATTTTATTATCAATCTTCTTTTCATTTAACCTTAAAAAATCAAAAAATTAAATATCTCATTATTATTATTATTATCTCTATTTTTTGTTCTTTTAATGACTATTAGAGAAAAGCCCTTTAGACCAAAAAATGATAAATTATCACATTTTGATAGAAAAAGTCCATCAATAAGTAGTATAGGCTTAACAAAAGAACAAATTTTGTTGAAAGATTTAAAGATTATAGCTAAAGAATACTTTGAGCTTGAAAAATTAAAGAAAACGTTTTCAAGAACTTTATTGAAATATCTAGACGAGTTAGATTTTTCACAATTTATAAAATATCCAAGATTTTATATTAAAGAAAAATTCCTAAAGAAATCATTAATATCTTCAAATTTAAGAGGCTTAAACATAGTAAGCGTAGATGGGAGCTCAGTAACAAAAAAATTTATGAATGTTGATTTCTCATTTTTAAAAGGAATTGCCGTGAAATACTATTTTAAAGAAAACCATATTGCAAACATCGAGTATTTCCCAGATTTAAGTGGTTTTAATAATTATTTTGTTCAGGGAAACTTTTTTAATCGAGATGAGAATACTGTTGATGTAAAAGTCTCTATGGATATGAGATACATAGAAATCAACTTACTTAATGAATTAATTAAAAAATCTGATGATATTGATCTCATAATTATTGATGGATCTATAGTTATTATGCCTATAAATCTATTATTTTCTAAAGATCCTGAGATATCAGTAAAATATGATATTTTATTAAAAGAATATCACAAATTATATTCAAATTGTATAGAAAAAGGCATTATTCTAATAGGCTCAATAAAGGATACAAGAACATCTGCCTTATCAAATCTCTTATGTGAATCAATTCAGTTATTAAAACCAAGTTATTCAAAATTAAGCGATTTTATAAAATTGAATTATAGAAAAGTAATTGATTATTTTTCTGACATCGATTTATTTAATAGAATACTGAAGAAGTCTGAAAGAAGCTGCATTTTTACTTGTAAAAGAGAGATCGATAAAATAAGAGATACTGGAATAAAGAAGGAAATTCCATATTATTTCCCGTTATCATTTTATGCATTTTATCTTAAAACAACTAAATATGATGCACCATGTAGAATTGAATTTTTTATGGATGAAAGAGATTCTATTGAAAAAGCTTCTAAGAGAGCTGATTTAATATCTTCAATTTTACAACCAATATCAAGTTTGAATGAATATTTCGGACTACCTATTCCTCAAATTGAGGCACATAAACGTTCTGTGTTTCAACCAAATGAAGTTGATCTTTTATTGAATAATTTAACAAGGATTTTGCATAATGTTGGTATTTCACTTTTAGAAAAAAGAAGGAATAGAAGACCTTTTTAGTATTTAACAAATTTCAACCGGTTTAAAATAATATCTTCGAAGAACAAATGTATTTTATCTAATTGTTCATTCTTATATCCAAGATCAACTATCTGTTTTTCTAACTCGAATAAATTTGAATTACTTGAGCTAATGAAATAGATATAGTGAGTTTTATTCAAATTTATAAATTCCTTGAGTTCCTTGAAAAATTTTATTAAAATTTCAATTCCTTTATAACCACCATCCCAACTATGATCAATCCCTTTTTTATTTAGAGATTCTTTTATTAAAGGTGAAGAAGGCAAATATGGGGGATTAAAAATGATGATATTAAATTTAGATCTTAACGATTCTGGAAAAGATTTGAATAGATCAGATTGAAAGAATACAATTTTACTTTTAATCTTATTAAGAATTTCATTTCTTCTTGCACAAATTAATGATTCTTCTAATATATCGGAACCATATATTTTAGGATTGAATTTTGGTTTGAGAGAATTAAGTAATTGAAAAAAAATCGCGATTATACCTGTACCAGTACCCATATCTAATAGATACTCAATCTCCTCAAACATAATTCCATCAAATGAATCATCAGTTATTTTTTTCCGAAAATAGTCAAGCAAGAGATATGAATCATCAGACGGATGATAAATATTTTCAAAATCACATTCAATTAAAGGTTCGGGTATAGAATTAATTGTTATCAAAACCTCAGGAGTTTTAATTTAGGAATAGAAAATTCTACTAAGTTCAATAAATTCTTCAATTTCAAAGTTAAATAATTTTTTATTTTCAAAATTTTCTTTCTTTAGAATGTTCAATATTTTCTCTTTTGTATAGTAAGGGTCACGATTAGCCTTATAGAAAAGAAAAAGAGCATTTACGAGATTTTTATTTTTATATGGCATGATTCCAGCTATAAATCTTAAGAAAAATTGAACTGATTCTTCCTTCAAAAGCAATTGATGTAAATTTTCTTTGGGGATAATTTTAACAAGAGCCAGATCAATTTTTGGAATGGGATAGAAACTATTTCGTGGAATAGGATACTTTACAACTGGATTCATAAAAGCATTTAAACCTATGCTTATTCTAGAAAATCTTTTATAATTATTTGACAAAAAAAGTCGGTTAGCAATACTTTTTTCAATGGTTAATATTCCCTGGGGAGATTTAGTCCTGAAAAACAATTTTTCTAAAATAGGTCCAGTTATCTTGTAAGGTAAATTTGACACTACCTTATTGTGTGAGGGAATATCAATTCTCAAAATATCATCATTGATTATTTCAATATTATCGTATATTGAGAATTTTTCAGAAAGATATTGACTGAGAATTTGATCAATTTCAACAACATATACTTTCTTTGCTTTCTCAATTATTGGTTTTGTTAAAGCACCTATACCTGGTCCAACTTCTAATATTGTGTCCTCCCTTGAGATATCAGACAGATTTATTATTTTATCTATTATATTTTGACTTGTTATAAAATTTTGACCTAGATGTTTTTTAGGCTTGAAATCCAATTGAGTAAGGATTAGTTTAACATCTTTAAAATTCATGCTATTTATTCATATTTTTGAGTTTTACTAAAAAGGTAGTACTTTACATCTCTTTGGAGTTCCTTTATAATCCTTTGGGCAATTAATTTAGCTGGATTAGAAATACTAGTTCTATCTATAATATCTTGAAATTTTACGAATTTTTGTCTTTCTCTTGCATCAAGGATTTCCCACATATGTTTTTGACCAACCCCAGGTAATAATTTTAAAGCGTGCATTCTTGGAGTAATTGAAGTAGAGTTATTAAAGAAATTTATAAATTCTTCCTCATATTTTAATACCTCTTTTTCAAGAAATGGTTGAATTAATGCTTTTGATGTATTGGTTAAATCATCATAATCAATCTTCTTTAAGACATCACCTAGTTTATCTTCATTTATAAATTCTTCATAGGTCTTTTGTTCTTGGACTTTAATATCAGAGTTTTTATTCATTTTAACTTCATAAAGAACGAAATCCGGAAAAGTAAGAACTTGAGCTATCGGTGTTTTTGCCCAACTTGGTCTATCTTCCTCTGGATGCCCATGCAAAAGAAGATCTAAGACTACAATTTCCCGAAACTTCTTTATAAACTGCTTTTTCTTTTTGGGACCACTTTGATAACTTCTTCTGCGAGGAGGACCTCTGTATCGATCTCTTCTTTCCATCATTACCAATAAATTTAATTTCTACTTTTCCGTTAGGCATTTCAAAAATTAATTTTTTATAAACTACTTAATGATTTGGGGTGGTTCATTAGAATTTAAAACAATATAGATTTATAAATTCTTCGATCTAACTAGATTCGATAGATTCTAGTTCTTCGATTATAAGTTCCAATTGTTCGTCATTTAAAGTTTTTCCTGTAAAGGATTTTTCAAGGATAATTCTTAATTCAGGTACAGTTTTTGGCCAGATATTAATTATATTTATAGCATAAATTTCTTCAAAATCATACTTCTCCATAAGAAATTGCTTTATTTTTTTTGCAGTCTTAACATCTATTTTAGCAAATTTGTTAACATAATTATAAGTTATTTCTTGAAAGTGAGACATGCCTTCTTCAGAATCAATTCCTTCCATTTGTTCCTTTACATAATCCATAATCTCTTTTACTTCTGGAATGGATACTGTTTTTTCGTCTATTTTTCGTCCTGACATCGTCATACCAATATTGAAATCTATTTTAATTTGCAGTAACAGGATTTAATCTTAGGTGTTCTGTACCAATTAGAAGGGTTTTTGTTGAATTTCCTAATTTTACTTCAACTAGATAACAGCGTCCTCTTTTACCAATGATTGTTCCAGTCCTACCATGATAACGACTGTGAGGCATACCTCGTTTGTGTTGAGAGGAGTCAGTTATTATATCAACTTTGTCATTTAATTTATAATCGATTAAGTATTTTTCAATACTTCCAAGTCCTCGCTTACGAACATTTTTTCTGTGTTTATGCCGACTTTTTGTACGATATCCGCGATGTTTTGTTATTGTTTTAACACCTTTAAGATTTTAATTGTGTATTATAATCAACTGATTTAGTAGAGTTATGAATAATTGTTTATTTATTTTTTGATTTCGGATAAATTAAATGTTTTATATCAAAAATTATAAAGATATTTCGATTACATCTAACTCTTTGCAAGTCAGTGGTGTTTTAAAGATATCTGCAAATGAGGGAGATGTTCTCCCATTGTCTCCATTAATAAGTTCTTTAATATAAGTACCTCCTTGTGTTTCAATTTTAAATTCAAACAAATTAGATTTGACCTGTTTTCCTTCTATATGATATATAATTTTTCCTCTTATTTTATCAGCACGACGATGGGAAACTCTAAATGGAGTTCTTTGATGGATTTGTTGATTTTCGAATGTATTTTTCAATTTACTCAATTTTTCTTCAAATTCACCTTTAGATATCTTAATAGTGGACTCTACTAAAGATCTATAAACTTTTTTAGTGTTTTTTGCTTCAGTTTTAAATCTAATTACTTCCTTTTTATTACTATATCTTAGATTTCGAATTTTAACTTTCTTTTTATTATTTTTATTTACATTATTTTCTATTTTGGCTAAATCTAATTTACGAGTTTTAGGAGCCTTTAATTCGAGAATAAAGGGTCTTCCTAAACCTAACATTTTTACATCAATATCTTCTCTTCCAGCACCATGGAACTTAGAGTCAGTAGCTTTAGATTCTTTAATGAATTCTGGACTGATTAGTTCTTCTATACTTACTAAATATTGTTTTCCAGTAAAATTGCATAAATTACATCCTTTTCCCATGCAATTTCTACAAAACCAATGAGTCTGGGGGATTCCCCTTATTAACTTATTATATCTTCCAAATATAAAAAGGGATTTCAGTTTTAAATTGATTGTAAATGATTTAATACCAATATTATATATAATTAATACATCTGGATTATTAAATTCAGGAGGTTTCTCAAGTTTTCCCATCAAAATTTTACCAGTAACACGGTTGAAATGACTTTTGAAAGATTCTGCCTCTAGAATATTAAATTCTGTTTTAAATCGATCTTCTCGATTAATTATTTCAGAATCTGGAGTTGATCCAACTAAGAAATCATTGATTTCAATTCCTTCAAGAACTTCTATACATTTTTTCGCATACTTTTCAATTTCTAAAAAAATATTATTACATAAATAACAGGGTTGGCTTTCATTCTTTAGCCTATATTCTATTCCCTCATGTTTTAACACAGTTTGAGCAGGGAGATATTTAGCATTTTCTGCTAATAATTTTAGATTAAATATTGCCCCTTTTTGTTCCATATCGTTATTTGATAAATATTTTTTATGATTTTCCATAGTTAATGAAAGTAGCAAAGAATTTCCTCTTTTTTGATTTGTTGTTTGTGTAGCTAAAAGGGAAAACATTCTACCAAGACAATGGACGCATAGATAATATTTCTGATAGATTTGTAGAACTTTATCAAAAATCATGTTCACTTAAGTCTAGTAAATTATTATTTATTGATTTTATCTAATAAAAGAGAGTGTTTTTAAAAAAATTTTAAAAGTAAAATTTCTTTTTCTATATAATTTTATTAACCTTATAGATTGAAAATAGAACTAAAGCATTTATATTGGTTTTAAACGTTTTAAAATAACTAAAATTGGAGAAACGCAAATGTCTGATAAAGTAAAAGGAATTGTTAAATGGTTTGATGCAAAAAAAGGATATGGATTCATTAGTGTTGATGGTCAAGAGGATATATTTGTCCATTTCTCTAATATAGATATGCCAGGATTCCGCAAGTTGGATATGGGAGATGAAGTGGAATTCGAAATCAAGGAATCAAAAGAAGGGAAAGGACCAGAAGCTTTAAGCGTAAAAGTAGTTTCAAAAGATAGGAGATATTAAATTATTAAAGTTTCGAAATATATTTAGCTATTTCTTTCTCTTTTTTATTTAAAAATTTACATCCATGACAAAGAGTCTAATCTTCTTCTTGATCCCACCCTAGATCCTTAAGTACTGACCCTAATGTCTCTGATTCTTCCTCTAATACAAATTCAGTATCATATTCAGAAGCAGAAGATTCAATTCCAAAGTCAGGTGGTCCTAATTCTTCTAAAGAAGGTAGTTTATCTGATGAGGGAAATTCCTTTACAGGAGGAGATTCCCTATAAGTTGTTGTTACTTCTACGGGTGATTTTTTTTCACTAACTGAACCTTCTTCAATTTCCATCGGGGTGTAATCATCCAGAGGAATTGGGGGAACTTCATCGTTATAAATTTTAAATTGGGATTCCGTTATTGCCATAGAGGTTTTTTCAACCTGAGGAATTTCCCCTAATTCTTTAATTTCATGATCAATCCCTAGTCCAATGGATTTTGGTATTGAAACAACATTACTTTCAGTTTCAGCTTCAAGTTCCTCGAATATTTCTCCTTCTTTTTCCCAATCATCCAAAAATCCTAACAAATCATCTAGAGCCGCTTTATCTTGTTCAACTGAAGGTTTTTTAAGGAATGAAGCTTCTTCTTCCATTTCTTGCGTTTCTCTTTTTTCCATTTCTGACGTTTCTAAAGAAAGCATCATTTTAGTTTCTTGGTCACCAGAAATTAATTTATTTAACTTTCTTGCTAAATCTCTTAAATAACCTAAATAAAATCCTATCCGAAGGACAGCACTTAATCCACCGAATACGATAAATTCATCATTTATTGCCATTAATATACTGTATCCAGTAGAATTGTGTAATATTATTTCCGTTAACGCACCATGATCAGTTGCTTGATTTAATCTTAAACCTAAATCGATTAAAGCTGTACTAGAGGCAGAGGTTGCATCCGCATCGAGTTCTGAAGAGGATGAGGTAGCTACTTTCATACCTACCCTATCAAGAACTGCCAAATTTTCTAAATCCGTTTTACTCTCTTCCTCTTTTAAAAGATACATCATTTTTTCTTGGATTTCTCTAGCAATCGATGACATTTTTCATTCCTTTACAAGATAATTTAAATTGATTAAGATTATTATAATACGATTTATGTATAAATAGAAAGACTATTTTAATATATTTTATCTTTATTCTACTTTAAGAATTTATCTAAATTCATTTGAGTGGTTGAAGATTGTTCAAACTTTTCAAAAGAATAATCAGATAAGTCAGTTATTATTGTCTTGATTTTATCGACAACTTCTTCAGGGGATAAATGATTAGTATCAATAGGAAACACATTGCTTTTAGCAGACAAATATTGCTTATAATATGCTCGAATGGCGAGTAAATAATTTTTATCGTCCTCATTCCACTCTCTTCTTAATTTATCAAGTGAACCTCTCTGAATTATCCTTTTTAGAATTATTTCAGGTTTTGCAGTTAAATGAATTATATAATCTTCTTTCCACTTGATAGAATTATACGTATCAATAATAAGCGTAAAATCCTTTTCCTTAAGATTTAAACTCTTAGAATAAATTAATACACATAGAGGAGTTCTATCCAACACGATTATCCTGCCATTATATTTGATATCAAAATTAATAATATTTTGATTTCTTCTGATGAGTTGTTGAAGAAAATGAAGTTCACTTCTAAAACCAATCTGTTTATTCGAAGAACCAAATGGAAATGGTGGTTTTTTTACATATCTTTCAGGAAAAAATTTAAATTTATTATTATCTTTGAGTATTTTTTTAAGAAGATCGAAGACTGTAGTTTTACCTACGCCGTGAACACCTGCAAGAGATACCACTATATTGTCTTTAGATCCCTTATTTCTATAAAACGACTTACTCAATCTTTTTACTCCAACCTAATGATATTGTATCGTGTATTGAAATAGTTATAGAGATTATTGATTTTCCTTATTATTAAAATTTTATATTGAGGGTGTAATGAAAGGTTAGAACTAAATAATGATTAAGACAATCAAGACAACGTTGTATAAAAAGCTTGCAATGATGGTAGTATAAATGTTCCCATTAGATAATTCCCAAAGAATTCCTAGTAGAACAAACCCAAGGAAATTTAATAAGAAGTAGGCAGGATTAGGAAATATAAATACCATGAAGATTGAATAGATCGATGCAACCGAAAGAATTGTATAAATACCATTATGAAATTTTTGGTTTAATGTGTTATGCAGAACACCTCTATATACGATTTCTAATGAGATTGAACCAAAAGCAATTAATAGCGTGAGTAAGTAAACCCATATAAAACCTGCATCTCTAATAATTTGATTCTGTGTAGCGATCTCTGATTCCATATCAAATAAGTCTAAACCTGTCTCTGCTAAATAGCTAATAAAAGAATTATAAAGAAAGTTTAGTATTAATAAACAAAGAGCACCACCTATACCTATCAAAATTCCTGTGAGAATTCTTTTACTATTTTTGATAAAACCTAGTTTTAAAAAACTGTGATGCTTGGATATTATGTAATATAAAGGATATATTACGATCAATAATTCAGGAATTTGACTTATTATAAACATTTGTATATTTTGTTCAATAGAATCGCCTTCACCTTGATAAACTAATATGAAATATATAAGGAAAAATGTGATAATGTAAATATAAATACAAGTTCCAAATACACTTATACCTTCTTTTAAATTCCATTCATCCTTTTTCAAGATAAATTTTTGTTCAGGTTCTAATTTCTTGTCTCTAAATATTAATCCTGGTTTTTTTTGGATGACAGTTTTTTTTACCTCAGAAATTTGCTCTAAGCGAGTATTACATATCGGACATTGATTTAATATTGTAGACGTAATTATTGAACCACAACCAGAACATTTTCGTGAAATTTCTATTCTTTCCGTGGGAGCAGGCTTTTGAATAATACGTGTATCTTTTGGTGTTTCACTTGGACTAAGTTTAATAATTAATTTCCCACAGTTTGGGCAATAAGTTTTATGTTGTTCTACATCAGCCCCACAATAAACGCAGTATTTAACTATTTTTTCATTATCTTTAGACATTATTTCTCTATTGCTTTTAAAATTAGATACTCTATTTTCAAGATAAATTCTTTTTTAAATTAATATTTGCTTTAATATATAAACTAGGGATTAAATAATTTTTGATTATATTTTTATCCATTAAGATTATCTCATAACAAGAAAGTATTATCATGTTAAAGAGAATTTTTAAAAAAAGAATCAATGAAATCTACACAAAATATAAGAGTGAAGATATCCTCATTGTTGATGATATGGCTAACTTTTTTGGGCAAGAATCCTTAGGTGTATGGAAAATCCGTGGAAATGGTGTCTTATTACTGACAAAAAAAGAATTATACTTTGGTATGTGGAAACCTGAAAAAGAGATATTAATTCCAGTTAAATCAATTGTTGAGATTAAAAACCCAAAATCTCATATGCATAGATCCCGTTTTAGACCTTTATTAAAAATAACGTTTAAAAATGAAACCGGAGAAATTGATTCCGTTGCATGGTTAGTACGCAATTTAAATAAATGGAATAATATCTTAAATGAATTGATTTCGATTAATATGTAGCTTTACTTATTTAAACTCTTTTTATCCTTTTTCATATTTGTTTTTGTAATAGTGGATAGCTCCATTAGAAGTAGACTGTGATATAATGAAATAGAATCATAATACCCATCACTTTGATCAGAATTTTCCGCATAGATCAATGCCATTTGAGCATTCAGAGCTGCTCTCATAAGTAATTCTATCCCTTTATAAATAAGATTAGGACTCCATGTTCCATTTTGAGGATTTGCCCACCACGTAGGACATGAATAGATACCGCGATTATAGAAGTATCTGGCGGTGTTATAAAAATTCTTAACCGTCCAATCTGTTGTTAAATCTAAATTATCAGCTAAATTCATTAAATTATTGAGACTTGCCATTAGTTTCCAGTAATACATATGAATATTATTTTCCGGATGTTTCCATAATGGATAAAAAATCCCTGCTTGAATATCTTCATAAGTAGTACTCCAACTTGATTCACGTGGGATTATTTTTTTTCTACTAAAGGGAAAGTATTGATCCAATTCTGAAATGAACACAGTTTTAATTATTTTATCTTCATTAATAAGATCCAATACCTTTTTTAAAAATGTTTTTTCATAGTTTTTGATATGATGACCAAATGTCTCTAAGTCTAAAGCATTTATAATGTATGTATCCTTGTCAATGTCTTTTTCTTTTCCTTTGTACATCTCTCCTAAAGCTTTCAAAAATTTTTTGGGAGTTATACTCTTAAAGGCAATCTTATTGCTAAGAATATCATCTCTAAAGAATAATTGTAGTCCGTTAGGGGATGTATAGATTTTGTCATATGCCCAATCTTCAGGGCATGCAATACCACTCAGTATTACCCATTTATACCCTAATTCCCGAATGTATTTAGCAACACTTCCCGATATCGCCATTTCAGGTGGAAAAAATCCTTTTCTCTCCCACCTACCAAATTCTTTTCTATTCAATTCTTCATTCATCTGAATTTGGTATTGAGCTTCTTTTTTTGGGATTAATGGGAGTATAGGATGGTATTTTGCAGTTCCAACAATCTCAATTTTATCTTCAGCAACCAGATTTTTAATTAAGTCCATAGTGTCTGATAACCCATAATCATATAGTAGATCAATAAGAACACCATTAATATTCAAACAAAATTTTGCATTATCAAACTCTTCTAATAAACTAAAAATAGGTTTGTAACTTTCTTTATCAATTCTTTTAAGAATATCAGGTTCTTGAGTTGGTGGTTGATAAGCATGCAGCAAAGGAGCCCAATAAGTTGTCATATTAAACCTAAAAATTAATTCTTGAATTAAATTGAATTTATACAATAAGTAAAATTTTCATTTATTTAGAACATTAATGTAATATTGCTTTTTATTTTCTCTATACAATACACCATAGTTATATTTTCTTATAAAAATACTAAAAAAATGATTCTATATCAAGGATGGAAACGTCTAAGAGTTATCTAGTTTTCTCTATTTTTTATTTTTCAATTATAGTTTCCTTAATAGGGGTACCAAAATGTGTAGAACCTGGTCCTAGATGAACTAAAATCTCATCACTAACTCGAATATCAACTACCGATATAGCATTACCATCTGCTCCTACTAGACGTATTGTCTCAGCATTTTGACAAATATAGCTTAATGGAATTTTTTTCTCCCCTATTTTGACTTCTAATTCAAATCTTAACATTGGACGTGTCTCTATTTTTACTCTCCCCACTGATACAATTCTAGCTTCTCCTTTATTATTTACTACTAAAACTTTATCCCCCCCTTTCAATTCGCTAAGATACTTAGTACGATATTCCTTTTCATGATCCTCATCAGGAACTAAAACATAAGCAGATACATCACCCGCATTTACTCTAAATGGTCTAGATGCTACGAATTGAGTTTCAAATGTCTCGGAATGGACAAGACAAAACCCTGTTGCTGTTGAACCAACAAGAAGACCTTCTCCTATTTTAAGAAGAGATGTTGTGTCTACACATACTCTTTCAGCTTCAGGTATAGTCTCAATATTAATTACTTTTGCAGTAGTGAGTTCAATTCGAAATATTGTAGACATTAAATTCTTAAGTTCTATTATATCATTCGCATTTTTAGGTGTGAAGAGAATCCCATCCACACCAATTTCTAAAATATTCATCATTAGTTCTACTTCCTTGATGTTATCTGCCTCTGCAATCAATTCAGTATCGGTTTGATGCATTTCGGCTATGAGGTTTTCAAATGGGATAATTTTCCAGTCTTTAGCAGATACTATAATAAAATCGACTTGTTTACTTTTAGAAAGCTCTATAATTGCTTTCTCATCATCTTTAGATTCTAATTCTTTATAAAACCCAATATTCTCTTCTGAAAATTCATTTTTGGTAACTAATTCTCTTAGTTTCTCTAAATTATCGAAAATAATATGTTTCACTGAAATATTTAGATCTTTTGAAAACAGATTAACACGTTCAATATCTTTAAAGTCAGAAAAAGTATTTTTTGACACTAAAAAATTTAAAATATCTTTATTAAATGCTTCTTGAACTAATTCTTTAAAATTTTCTTGTTTACTCTCAAAATTTAAAATTATTTTTTTCATAAAAAATCAAATTTCGGTCTATGCAAACTTTTTTGTTAAGAATTAATTTATTATATTATATTGATTAATATTAAATTTTTAAGTTAGTAAAATCATATAATTCATAAAAAAAAGAGTTGAATAGTCAGTGGGATTGAAAAAAAAGCTATTTCCTCGGAAAGGTAAAGAGAAAGATGACTTAATATCAAAAGCGAAGAGTCATATTCATCGATTAAATTTAATCAATAGAAATTATGCTAAGAGAGCTGAAATAAGCAGAAAAAATGCAAAAATTGCATTGAAACGGGGTGAAAAAGATCGCGCGAAGAATTATCTTATACAATATAAGTCTTATAATGCCAAGGTTGATAGAACAAATAATATTAGAGGAAAAATTGAACGACAGATTCAGGCGATTGAAGAAGGACAGTTAATCTCCGCTACAGGTGATATTTTTAGTGGAATTCGAGATGAGCTAGAATATATAGCAACCAAAGCTTCCCCTGCAAAAGTTGCAGAAATTGCTGAAGATTCTGAGGCATATGTAGCGGAAATTGAAGAAGCTGCAGATATTTTAGCTGGTGATCCTGAAATTGATCTCGCTATTGATGTTTCAGAGGAATTAAATCAACTTGAAACTGAAATGCTTCTTGACCAAGGCGGGGTAATGCCTGAGACTCCTTCAGACGATTTACAATATATTCCTGAATATGAAGTTGAAGAACTTGAAGAGGTTAAATCAAAAGAAAAATTGAATAAAGAAATAGAAAAATTAAGGAAAGAATTACAAGGATAATCCTTTTTCTTACACTTTTTAAGATATAAAAATAATCTCGTATTATGTAATTCTTTTTAGTGCTTGAACCATATTCTTTACTTTTCTTTTTGCTATTTCATAAGCAACATTTTCATCATGAAACGTTCCTCTTAACGCTTCAAAACCACAATCGGGCTTAAATATTAAATTCTCTTTACCGTATTTATTAATAGCTTTTCTAATATAAGCTTCAATAGAATCAATTCCCTCAACATAATCTTTAATTTCCCATCCATCAACTGGTATGAATTTAGATTTAACCGTTCCTATAGCTAATAATCTATCAGTATTTTCAAAATGTTCCCTTTGAAAAATATTAAAGTTTTCCTCGTTAGTTCTGAACTCATGGTCAAGTATATTCACATCGGTTTGAAGGAGGATATCACGACATTTAGGGCTAATTCTACCACACACGTGTATCGAAGATAATGATTTTATTTCAGAAATAGATTTATTTAGTATTTCTAAGATGAAATCTTCAGAGTGAAATAACACTTTTCTCCCAATTAAAATCCCTAGAAGAGGCTCATCCATGGAAATAATGTCTATTCCCATATCATTATATGCTTTTGCCAGTTGTTTCATAATTTCTGCTAATTTTTCTACAATCCAATCTATCATTATTCCTCTTGGTTCTGTAAAGATTCTAGGTTTGAGGTCCTTAGCAACTTTACCTTTTAATATAATTTCAGATGCTAACGTTATTGGCCCCGTTAAACAAGCTTTAGTCCCTCTTATTTGTTTTGAAAGTTCTGGTCGTTTTTTAAAAAAATCTTTTATAAAATTTCCGTATTCTAACGCTACCAAGTTTTTTGGGATTTTAAAATCATCTGATAGATAAAATTTATTATCAATTTCTTCTAATTGGGCAATTTCTCTTGATAAAGGGGATAAAAACTGAGAAATCATAGAAATTAATTGAGGATAACAAGGATAATCGACACCGATTTGAATTAAATCTTTAAACACCTTTAACATATTTTCATTATTATTGCTTAAAGGCCAGCTTCCAACTATTGTGGTAGAGGGATTATCCATATTTTTTATAAAACTTAATAGAATATAAACTTAGATTCCATTAAATATGCCTAAATTGCATAAAATATGAACATAAAATATGAATTAATCTGAATCTAAGTATAGAATCTTTTATTATCAAAATTTCTGCTGTTTTGCTTAATGGCTTCTAATTCTTCTAAACTCTGTCGAAGTTTTTGAATTTTATTGTCGATTAGATAAATTTCTTTATTCAAGTTTCTATACGTTCTAAAATAATCGCTTTCCGATATTGAACCTTGATCAAATTTAGTTTCAAGTTTCTTCAGAGTAGCTTTTAAGCTATAGCGTTCTTTCTCTAATTCTAACATTTTTTCATGTTTTTCTCGATCTAATTTAAACAATTTCCTTTTGTGCCTGTAAGATTGTTGTGTTATAGAATTACTTGGATCAAATAATTCAGATAAATGATTTTTGTTAAATTCCTGGAATTCGTAATTCTTATTTAAAGTATTAGGATCTAATTGATTTGGATATTGCGGAATAAATCCTTGTGCTTGCTCTAAATTTCTCGTTAAAATGTCCCTCTCTTCAATGTCTAGAACTTCTTTATAGTTAGGATTAACTTTTTGAGGATTATAATTTTGGAATCGATTTGGATTGAAAAAGTTTTGAGGAAAAAATTTACTTTGATTAATATTGGCTCCTTGATATTGATTCATGGGATTTATATAGTTTATTGCACCTTGAGGAGATTGAGCTGATGTTAATGGATAATATGGAGGGTATTGATTGCTTGGATTTTGCATCATTGGTTGATTAATCCCAAATTGTCTTAAATTATAATCCTGAAAAGGAAATCCTTGATTTCCAGATTGATACATTGAAATTGGAATTTGGTTAGGTTGAGTATTAACATGTTGAGGAAAAATTTGATTATAACTATTTATATTTTGAGAACTCGTATTATATTGACATTTTAAGCTAAAAAATGAGTTAATACTTTCTTCAATAAAATTTACTAATTCATTTAAATCAATATCAACTCTTTGAAGTTTAGCTGCTGATTTACTATCATAAACAGTTGATTCGTCAAATGTTCTTGCCAATAATATATATTCTATAACTCTTGAAAGGGCATTAGAAGGTAATGTAAATTCATATTTTCCATATTCAAATTCAATATATAGCTTCTTAAAGAGTTTTCCTTTTTCTTTTATCCTTATTAAATCTTGAACTGGAGCTTTAAAAGTAAGTGCTTGCTTTTTTTTTCTCATTCCATACTCATGAATAAAAGATAAATCTAAATTCGTAATGAATAAAATTCCTCTGTCTTTCTTGTATCTATCATCTGTGTTTAATCCGTTAACCAATTTAGCATAAATAGCATAAACAGGTTTTTCCTTCTCTGCCAATTGTATTAATTTTTTATAGGTGGAAAAAAAGAAATTAATTTTATCGATAAATTTTAAATTACCTTCAAAAGAGGTTATGCTATCTTTAAAAGTCTTAACATTATTGAATATAAAATCATTGATTGAGTTATGACTTCTTAGAAGATTATTAAAAATACCTTCTATAATAGTAATATTAGAATTTGGTTGAGCATAAATATCAAAAAAATACTCTTTATATAAAACCATTTGATTAAAATGAGAATTTATTTTATCAAATAATGTATTTTGTACGTATATAAACAATTTAAAGAGAGCTAATAGATCAGATTCCATTTTAGGGAAATGATAGCATCTAATAGGGGGATCTCTTGCTTTTTTTATTTCTTGTTGAAGAGTAAATAACTTTTCAAGGGCATCTCTTAAGGGATTGATAAACGAACGAGAATTCTTAATTAATTCTAAGAATTCTTTCTCTAATTCTTCTTTTTTTTCATAAATATTAATAATTTTGTGCGATCCACATTTTGGACATGACTTTAAAAGCTGATTTACTTTTATTATATTTTCACTACCACATTCTCTGCAGGTTTTTTTCTTCTCAGAATCAGAAATCTCAACATTATTCGAATTGCATTCCTGACATGTATAAAAATCAACTTTTTTTTCCTGTAAACAGTCAGAACAACAATTAGCACCACAATCTTCACAATAATAAGTCAATTGCACATATCTTTGACAAAATCGGCAAACTTGATCTGACATGCTTAAATTTTAAACCCAACCAATAAATTCAAAATACTTTACAAATCGCTTTATCAAAATTGTTACAATGTCAAAAATACAAAAAAGAATATATTATACATGTATCATGTAATATCCAGGTATAATAGAAAACAAAAATGAGCTTCTAACAAAAAATTTTACTTAATAATTTTTATTTTTGTTCCAAGAGCTT
Source organism: Promethearchaeota archaeon (assembly GCA_048940605.1). Lineage (GTDB taxonomy): Archaea > Asgardarchaeota > Lokiarchaeia > Sigyniarchaeales > SOKP01 > Loki-b32. Next base: position 14,421 of record JBHLOJ010000015.1, on the reverse strand, counting down.
GACCTGGAACTCCAGCTTTCTTGAAATGAGCCCTTACAGCGCCATGGTTTCCATGAGCTCGTGTAATCATCCCTCTTAACTCTTTACCAGATGAACTTTTCCAAACAACAGTCCTACCAATAAGCCTATTTGCTTCCTTTCTGGTCTTAATATCTGAGAAAACTAAGATGCAATGTTTCGGGTGAATCGTATGGCGTCCTCGCTTATAATTCGAAATAACTCCCTCCATACCTAATAGATCTAATTTACTCTGCGACATCTGAATAATCAAATATAATTTTATTGTAATATATTAGAGGAAGAAATAATCTAAAACTATTAAGTTTTATTAAATAAAGATCATAAGAACTTTTCAGTAAATGACAACGCCTCAGATAATACAATATATTTTCATTGATTTAACATCTCATAGGATTTGTTCCAAGCTTCAAGATTAAGCATATTAACTTTCTCAATGAATTCAACTTCAGAGATATTATCTCCTTGATTCAACAAATGATCTAATCTAGAGATAAGAGAATTTTCAATATTTCTGATTTCAGTTTTTCTATTTATAGGTTTTGAAGTAGTGTGTTTATACCAAAACCAATCAGGATTAATTATTGAATATGGTCCTGAATCATAGACTTTCTGGCCGTCAATAGGGAACGCATAAGGTTTATAAATACTAACACATGGAAGAGTTGTACCTGTAAACCAATGTATTGATTTTTTGGTTTTCATTAAATGAGATACTTGTGAGCCAGTTGATTCAAATCCTCCATGCATACAGATCCCTGCTTGGTGTTCTCTAAGAAAACTCATCATTAATTTGGGTGTAATTTTACCTTTATTTCCTTTCAATAATAAAATAGCTTTTCCCTCTCTTGAATAGGGTGTTGGTATCGGAGAAATTGCTGATCCTGAAAAAGTCTTAGCAAAATCAAAATCCTTATCATCTCTGCAATAACCCCTTTCTATTGCATGCTGAATAATACCCTTTCTTCTCATATCACCTTGTCCTCGTATAGAAATATTATTAGATATAGATCTTACATCTTTCACTTTTTCAACAATCCACCACTCATCAGCAGTTTCTAATACGTAAGCTTCTAAAGGATCTGCAATTATAAATGAGTTATGATACGTCCAACTTGGATCATTATATGCGCAACCTCCACCCTGACCATATATCTCTAATAATTCGATAATCACATCTAATGCTTCTTTAGCTGTTTTACCCCGTTCAAGACCTAACCTTAATAAATCCATACCTAATAATCCTATATCTCTTATTGGTTCGTTTGTAAAGATGGCTTCGTTTCCAATTACAACACTATGTTCATTTGCACCCATTTCTGCCCCCCACATCCACCAAGGTTGACTTAAAATAATTCCATTAGTTTCGTGAACTTGATCAATTTCAATATAGGTACATTTTAAAATATCTCCTTCTTTATGTCTTTTTTGAGGGACATAAACGATTATTTGAGCTTCATCATAAGGACGATCTGAATTCTTGCCAAATATAACATTTCGCTCTTTTGTAGCATTCCCAAGTGCTACAAACGTATCACACATTAGGTAATCAGCTTTTCAGACTTTTCCCATGCTTTTTGATTGAGTGATTTAATCGTGTTAATTATTTCTTCTTCTGACGAATCATTCTCTTTAGAAATTACATTATTTACCTCTTTAATTAATTCATTTTCAACATCTCTAAGCTTTTTGCGATAAGATTCTCTTTCGGGATTCACTTTGCTTGGTTTTGAAATAAAAGGTTTAATATAATCTAAATGTCTTTTCCAAAACCATTCAGGATTGACATCAGAAAATGATTCGGATTCAAAAAATTTTTGATCTTCAATTGGAAAGACATAAGGTTTGAATATACTTAGACATGGCAGAACACTCCCAGTAAACCAGTGAATAGATTTGCTTTTCTCCTTTTGAACATAAGAAACTTGAGAACTAGCGGTTATATCTTTTCTTTGATGTCTACATATATTACTTTCATGTTCTCTAAGAAATCCCATCATTAAAGAGGGAGTGATCTTTCCCTTGTTTTCTTTCAATTGACCGTTAGAACATTCCATATAGCTCGGGAAAGGTCGTATGGATGAGAACGTAGAAGCAAAATCAAAATCTTTGTCATCTTTACAATACCCGTTCTCTATCGCATGCTGGATAATACCCTTTCTTCTCATATCACCTTGTCCTCGTATAGAAATATCATTGGATATTGATCTAAAATCTTTGACTTTTTCTCCAATCCACCAATCCCCTGCTAATTCTAATACATAAGCTTCTAGCGGATCTGTAATTATAAATGAATTATGATAATTAGCACCATCTTGAAAATGAGCACCTCCTTGACCAAATTTCTCAAGTAATTCTATTATTGTATTTAATGAATCTTTAGCAGATTTTCCTCGTTCAAGACCTAATCTTACAAGATCCATCCCTAATAATCCTTTTTCTCTTAACGGTTCTTTCGTCGTCACAGCTTCATTGCCAATTACACAACCATATTCATTCGCACCCATTTCTGCGCCCCAAATCCAAAATGGTTTTGAGAGAATGACAGCATTAGTTTCCGAAACTTGAGGTATAGAAATATGAGTACATTTAAGATCTTGTCCTTTAGGATATTTTTTATGTGGAGAAAATGTTATAATTTGAGCTTCTGTAATCTTCCTGTCTGAATTTTTGCCAAAAATAACACTATTGTCTAAAGTAGCGGTATTAAGTGCTATATATGTATCACACATAATTTTCAAATAATGTATTTTTAGTTTTTATTAATCTTTAGTTTGATTATTAAAAATACTTTATAAATGTTTAAAATTAGAATAAAGAAGAAATTAAAATCTAATTAACATAGTATTGTTTTCGTCAAAAATTATGGTAAATGCATTATGCTCGCCAAATACCGATATCTTCATCAAAACCTAGTTTTTCAGCTTTAACTTTTTCTCCGTTACAAACATCTACTAATTTTCTCCATAATAAATCTGAAATCTCTTCTATTGATTTAGCATTCGTTATAATTTGACTTGCATCTATATCGATATTATTTGCCATATAATCACATGTTCTCGGATTTCCACATATTTTAATTACTGGAGCTACTGGACATCCAAATGGTGTTCCACGACCTGTTGTAAATACAATTATATTAACTCCCGCAGCAGCAAGAGCGGTCACAGATATCACGTCTAATCCGGGTTCCACCATTAACCACAACCCTTTTCCTCTAGGCTTTTCTGTATATTGAATAACACCTTGTATAGTAGCTTTTCCACCTTTAGCTATATTCCCTAGGGATTTTTCTTCAGGGGTACTTAATCCACCAACTATATTTCCCGGAGAGCGGTTTTCAACTTGTTTTCCTTTAAATAGATTCATAATTTCCTCAGCAACTTCTTTATTTATTGCCCTTTTACTTAATAAATGTTCTGCCCCAGCCCATTCTGCTACTTCTGGAAGGATACTGGTTCCTCCTAAGTTTACTAGTTTATCAGACACATTTCCAAGGGAGGGATTTGATGATAAACCTGACGAAAAATCGCTCCCTCCGCACTCTAAACCTAAAGTAATGTGGGAGAAGTCAAAGAATTCTCTCTTTATTTCGCTTGCTTCTTTGGCAAGATTTTTACATATACTTATTCCTTTTTCAATTGCGCTTATAGTACCCCCTTTAACGTCTTGAATATTAAAGGAATTCACTGGTTTTTCTGATTTTTTTATTTTATCAGCTAAAAGATTGCTAAAAATGACTTCACAACCTAATCCAATGATAAGAGCACCAAAAACATTTGGATTACTAGCAAGACCTGCCAAAATATTAAATGTATTTGAAAGACTTATTCCTCCTTGACCACATCCAAAAGGATGTGTAATTGCTATGGCATTATCTATTTTTTCAGCAACTCTTCGAACTACAGTATTCGCACAAGCCACTGAAGACAAAACAACTATTTTATTACGAATACCAACTGTACCATTAGAACGAGAATAACCTAAAAATCCTTCATCCATCCTTAGTCACCTCTAAATAAGTACTTTTAATGTTATGTGTATGAATCCAGTCACCCTCACTTATACTTTCCGTTGCAATTCCTATGATTTCACCGTATTTTATTACATAATCCTCTTTTTCGATATCGTTGATCGCGAATTTATGTCCTAAAGAAATATTATGATTAAGTTTAATGATTTTATTCTTTAATTCTATTTTAGTGTCTTGAAGAATATCCTCAAGAGCGGTGGCACAATTATCCTTTGAATCAATAATTATATAATTGTTTTTCATAACTTTCACTCATGGAGATATACGTGTATGACAAGGTTTTTTAAAGAACTGCTATAGCATCAATTTCAACTAATCCATTTGGAAGTGGACATGTAGCTTCGATGGTAGTTCTTGCTGGAAATCTTTCTAAAACACCATTTTGCTCAAAAAATTCTTTATAAATGTTATTCATTTCCTTGAAATCTGACATATTTCTTAAGTAAACTGTAGTTTTGACTATATTTGATACTCCTGCATCAACTGATTCTAAAATTTTTTTAATTTTCTCTAAAGCTGTTAACGTTTGGTTTTTTATATCCTCCACACCTTGATCAGTAACCTGACCTGAAACAAATACAAGGTTTCCCGCTTTGATACCAAGACTATAGGGTCCAGCTTTGGGAGTACCAGTGTCTATCACTTCAATTTTAACCATTTTACATACCACCAAATTATTTTCATATAATTTACATTTTTTTTGAATTAATATAAAATTGTTTCATTATCTTTTATTATATTCACCAAAATATTTACTTTTTGTCGAATCAGAATTAAGCATATCCGTTTTTAATTAAGTTTTAATAAAAGTCTTTTTTTAAAGACTTAGATTAAATTAACATGCAAAAGAATTTGATCTTTTGTTGTTAACGTGTCTTAAAAAAGATTTGAAGCATCGTGAGTGAGAATAGAGATATAGTATGGATATTTACATTCGAATATGCTGGGATTATTAAGGTAGGGGGTTTAGGAGAAGTACCAGCTAACCAAGCAAAACACATTGTTAATGGTTTTGAAATTACAGTCTTTATTCCATCTCATGGTCAGTTAGATAATCTTAAAAATCAGTATGAATGGGAGAAATTACCTTTCAATTGTGTTGGCCTAATTAATCCCTCAAATTTTGGAATGAATGAGCCTGAAAGTAATTATAGTATTTCATTTCATAAATCTAAGATCAACAATGTAAATATCGTTTTATTAGCAGGAGAAAATTCATTTACAAACAGATTTTTAGATGATCCCGTAGTATATAATCCTGATACTCTCAGTGGGAAGATTGCTTTATTTAGCATTGGAATGCGATGTTATATTGAGTATCTTATTGATTATCAAAAAGATCAATTGCCAAAGGTAATTCATATACATGATTACCATGCTGTAATTCCATTTATTGGTATAAAGCAAATTTTGACTAAAAATGGTTTAGATGTCAACTCCATAATTACAATCCATTTATTAACGTGGCCTAGGTATGATATTGACTTTTATAGGGGATGTGGTATAGATCAAACCCCAATTAAAGTAAATTTAAAAATTGGTCATAACCTACTAAATTTAAGAGAGATTTTTGATTTATGTGAAAAATATAGCCCATTTAATGAAATGGGTCAAATCCCGACTGTGGAAAAGATTGGTGCGGTTGTATGCGATATTGTTACAACTGTTAGTCAATCATATCTTATATCAGATATAATACCAAATTGTGGAAAAGACTTAATTGAATTTAAATCAGATTTCATTTGGGATGGATGTGATTGGGATTATCTAGAGATTTATCAAGATATCATAGATAAACATGGAGATGAAATGCGTTTATTTTTAGATATTCCAATTGAGAAGAAATTATCATTATTAGATATGAAGAAATACCTTTTAACTCATAAAATTGCTCATTTAGACAAAAGTCCTCTCATTCGTTCTGAAAAAATACATAACGTAATAAATGAAATTTCAAATGGTAATCAATTTATTAAGAATGGAAATGTAAAAGCCTTTGAAGAAACAGGACCTTTAGTAATTACTACTGGTCGGATATCACAGCAGAAAGGCTTTGAAACTATTTTCGAAGCAATACCGGAAGTACTTAAGGTTATTCCAAACGCAAAATTTCTATTTCTAATACTTCCTACTGAATATAGTTTGGGTGAAATAAAATCTTATGCCCAAATTGTTCAAAAGTATCCAAATAATGTTCGTATAATTTTTGGAGTTGCGAAAGACATTTTTCATTTGGCACACATTTCCGCTGATGTCTATTGTGCATTATCAAGATGGGAACCCTTTGGTATCATTGCTTTAGAGGCAATGTCTTTAAAGCTTCCTATTATTGCTACACGTGTAGGAGGCTTTCAAGAAACGATTATTGATATTAGAAATTTTTCTAAAATTGGTACTGGCATTCTAATTGAAAAAGATAATCCTTCTCAATTTGGTCGTGCTTTAATTTCTCTTTTTTTATTAGCAGAAATAGCGAAAAGAGCAAATAATTTGCAATCTATTTATGAACAAGAGATGCTGAACATTGTTAATCTAATACCTGATGAAATTCTCAAATCATTAGTTCTTTTAGACCCAGAGTTTTATCTTAAAATTAAAGAGAATTGCTATAAAAGAGTAGAAAATAATTTTCGATGGAGAATTGTCTCGAAAAAGTTAATTGAATTGTATAACAAATTAATTTTTTGAGAAGAAGTAAAATTATTTAGAATTCCAAAAGGGATTTAGATTCTGGATTATAGCATTCGGTATATCAGGAATTATTTCTAGCTCTTCTCGGATCCATTCAGAAATCCATTTATATTTTGCTTTAAAACGACTGTCCATAAAAATTATTGCTCCTTTATCAGAAATCTTTCTTATTGGGCGACCAGAAGCTTGATTCGCCCTCTGAACAGCAGGATATAAATAGGCAAAATTCCACCCTTGCTTATTAAAAACCTTATTATAATACTTTATTTTTGCTTCAACTCTTGGGGTGGGTAAATGATAAGGGAATCCCGCAATAACTACAGAATTCATATAATCTCCCGGATAATCCTCTCCTTCTGAATTTCTGCCTCCACATACCCCAAGTAAAACCGCTCCACCATTTGAAGCGAGAGCTTTAAATTCATCTATCATTGTATTATTTTCTGAAGCTGATAATCCAGCCTCTTCAATAAACAACTTCTTACTGTTCTTTCTTACAATATTTTCAATTCCATTTGATTGAAGCCCTTTAAGTATTTGATATGATGCACAAAAAATGGCGGTATTAGCAGGTGTACAAGCTAATACCTCATTAATTTTGTTTATCATTTTTATGAACATTGCAGGGGTTCTGTTATTCCTCTTTGTATCCACACCCTCAATTATTAACGCTTTTATATTTTTCTTTAAGAAAGGAGAATCTGTTATTATTCCCCTATAACTCTTACCACTCTCCTTCAATCCCATCAAATTATTATAAACATATGGATTTACTGTTCCAGAAAGGTTTAAGGAAGTATAAGCTGATTTTAGAATAGGGATTGCGATTTCTCTTGGATCTAAGGCTACTACCTCTAAGGATATTGTTCTTCTTCCTTTTGTTTCCTTCAAGTTAAAACAAAAAAAGTAATTATCTAAATTAAAAGTACTTAACCATTTTTGCCAAAATTCTGCAAAAGATCCTAAGAAATCCCTGGAAATCTTACCATTAGCTAACTTCTCTTCATGAATTGAAATACTAAATTCTTGAATGTCCTGAATTAAATTCTTAAAACTGTTCAAATCCCTGAAATTTAACTTCTCAAATATATCTTTTAAATATAATTTTGGATCTAGCTCTTGTTCTCCAATATTTAAATCAAGTTTTTTTTCATTTAGTTGATCTAACAAGGTTATAACAAAATCTTGCATAATAATTGGTGACCTATACATTTCAAGATCTTTCAAACACAACCTCAGTGAATAAGGTGTTAATCTATCTGAATTTACTTCTGTAGCTATATCAATCACGTTATGACATTCATCAAGAACCAAAATGCAATCTTTCAGTTCCTGATCAACAAATTGCAAAAATATGTCCCGAATATATGGATTGAAAAGCCATTGGTAATTACAGATAATAATTTTCATCTCTTTTAAGAGGAATTTGCATAAAAAATAAGGACAATATCTTTTATTACGACAAAAATTTATCAGTTCTTCAGCATCGATCGGTTTATTAAATAGTTCTGGTGCTAATAGGATAGGACTTTCCAGTTCTCCCTTTTTTTTCAGTAGGTTTAAGAAATGCCCACAATTTCTATTCTGTCTTAAATCTCTACAAACTGACATTGATTCTTTGGGATTTAATTTAAGGGTCAACAATGTTTCATTTAAGCACATCTCGTTCCTTCCTCTTATTGAAAGGCCATTTAATTTTACCGAAAGATTATCTTCGGTTATTTTTTTGGAGATTTTAATTAATTCCTTAATAATTCTTCGATTTTGAGAATGAGTTCTACACATATAAATGATCTTCAAGTTTTTCTCATAGGCTAATGGGAGAAGTCCACTCAACGCAATGATTGTTTTTCCAGTACCATTAGGAGCTACTAATAATATATTCTTTTTCGATTTAGAATCAATTTCAATTTGCTTAATAATTTTCTCTTGATCTTTTCTAAATTTATCATACGGAAAAAAAGATAAGTAATTTATTTTTGTACACCAAAATCGTAATTAGCTGGGTCTTACTAAATTTATTTATTTTAAATTTTATATTGCCAAAGAGTATAAAAATTTATTTAAATATCAATATTAATCATGTAATACAGGTTTTCTAGCAGCAAGTACTGCATCTAAACGTTTCACTGGCATATTATGTGGAGAATTTCTTAAAAGTTCAGGATTAGATTCTGCTTCTTCATAAATCTTATCCATAATATCAACAAAATAATCCAATGAGCTTTTTGACTCAGTTTCCGTGGGTTCTATCATTATAGCTCCTTGAATAACTAAAGGAAAGTAAATAGTAGGAGCATATATCCCATAATCGAGAATTCTTTTAGCTATATCTTCAGTTGTTATATTATTGGGCATATTTTTATCAGAAATTACAAATTCATGCTGACAAATTCGGTTAATTGGAAGATGATATCTCTTTTCTAATAGGACACGCAAATAATTTGCATTTAAAACAGCCATCTGACCCACCCTCTTTAATCCTTCAGCACCTAATGCCAAAATATAAGCATAAGCTCTGACAATAACTCCAAAATTACCCCAAAAAGATTTAATTCTCCCAATAGATTTATCATTAGATTCTTTACATACTAATCCATTTTTTGTTGAAATAATACATGGTTCAGGAAGAAAAGGACTAAGTACATTCGTTACTCCTATGGGACCTGAACCTGGACCCCCTCCTCCATGTGGAGTAGCAAAAGTTTTATGAAGATTAAGATGTATAATATCAAATCCCATATCTCTAGGCCTACATATACCCAACATCGGATTTAAATTTGCTCCATCGTAATAGCATAATCCATCATTGTTATGTACAATTTGTGTAATTTCCTTAATATTTCGATCAAAAACTCCTAAAGTATTAGGATTTGTTAGCATTATTCCTGCAACATCACCTCCCTCCATTGCATATTTTAGATGGTCAAGTGGTACTTCTCCTTGTTTATTTGATTTTAATTCGATTATTGAGAACCCAGCCATTTTAGCTGATGCAGGATTAGTACCATGAGCGGAATCTGGCACAATAATTTTTTCTTTTTTCATTCCCATATATTCAAAATATTTTTTCATAATTAGTAATCCTGTTAATTCTCCATGTGCTCCTGCGGCAGGTTGAAGCGTAAATCCTTCCATACCAGTAATTTCTCCTAATAATTTTGAAGTTTTATATAAGAGCTCAATTGAACCTAAGTTTTCCTCTTGCAATGGGTGAACTTGACCGAAATTTGGTAATCTTTCAACAATTTCACTAATTTTAGGATTGTATTTCATCGTACATGAACCTAAAGGATATATTCCCGTATCTACACCATAATTTTTATGACTTAAATTTATAAAATGACGAACAATTTCAATTTCTGGAACATTGGGGATAGGTAAATCCTTTCTTAGAAGAGCTTCAGGAATAATTTCTTTAATATCCTCAATTTCTATATCCATTTCAGGTGTATAATTATATAGTTCTTCATCTATACCTTTCTCAAAGATTATAGTAATATTGGATTTCATTATACGTCTCCCTCCACTCTTTTGTTTAACACTATTTGAGCTGCTTGAAGAAAAGCTTCAATTGAATCTTTTGAATTCATTTCTGTAACACACACTAAGGCAATATTTTTCATTTGAGGATAGTATTTCGATATTTTAAGGGGTGGAAGTAGGTTTCGCTGTTTACATTGATTAATAAGAGAATCGATGTTAGGACATTGAACTAAAAACTCGTTATATGTTGGTTTAGAGTTTAGGATTGAATAACCAGGGATTTTTTCAATTTTGGATTTGAGATAATGGGCTTTTTGAAAGTTTTGGGTAGCAATCTCTTTTAATCCAGTTCTTCCCATTGATAATAAATATACTAATGCTGCAAGAGCGCATAAAGCTTGATTTGTACATATATTTGAGCTAGCTTTTTCGCGTCGGATGTGCTGTTCACGTGCTTGTAAAGTTAAAATAAATCCTTCTTGCGATCCGTTAATCTCCTTAGTCCTTCCAATCAACCTACCTGGAATTTTTCTTAAATACTTCTTTTTAGCTGTAAAAATCCCTAATCCCGGTCCACCAAATGATGGATTTAATCCAAATGATTGCCCTTCAGCGACGAAAATATCAATATCTGTTAAACCTGGGGGTTTAATGATTCCTAAACAAGTAGGGTCAGTCATAACTTGAATAATTAAACAACTAGGTGCTTTTTCTCTAATAGTTTTAGATAATTTTGAGACATCCTCTATATCACCAAAAAAATTAGGACTTTGGAACAAGAAAGCAGCTATATTTTCATTCAATTGATCCAAAAATTTATCCTCATTTGTTATATCAACACTAATATTTTGCCCCCAACAATAGGTTTTAACTACTTCAATATATTCTGGGTGAATTCCTTCTAATATAAGTACAGATTTTTTATTAGTAATGAGGCTTGCCATTATAGCAGCTTCAGCAAGAGCAGTAGAGCCATCATACATGCTCGCATTAGCAATATCCATCTGAGTGAGTCTGGAAATCATTGTTTGGTATTCATAAATAGCCTGCAAATATCCTTGACTTGCTTCTGCTTGATAAGGAGTATATGATGTGTAAAACTCTGATCTCGAAATAACAAAATTAACTAAGGAAGGGATATAATGAAAATAACATCCAGCACCTAAGAAAGAACTCGAATAAATTTTATTTTTACTAGAAATTTCTTCCATGTGGTTGTAAAGATCAGGTTCGGATAATCCTGAGGGTAAATCTAGCTTTTCCTTAATTAATTCTTTAGGAATATCTTGAAATAACTCTTTTATATCAGTTACACCAATGACCCCCAACATCTCATTAACGGTTTTTCTATCGTGAGGTATAAAATCCACTTAATTTTTCAACTCGAATATTTGATATAAACTATTAATAAAAATAATTTAATGAATAAATAAAAAAAATATTATTGTTCTTCTGACTTAACTAATTCTTTATATTGATCAACCGATATAAGTTCATCAATCTCATTTGGATGAGATATTTTAATCTTTATCATCCAACCATCCTTAAAAGGAGAAGAATTTACGAGTTCTGGATTCTCAGCAAGCTTTTCATTTACCTCAATAATTTCTCCTGATAATGGCATTAAAAGATCTCCAACTGCTTTCACTGACTCAATTTCACCAGCATTACTCTCTTTCTCTAATACTATTCCCACGACAGGAAGTTCGACAAAAACGATATCACCTAATTGATGTTGGGCATAATCAGTGATTCCGACAGTAGCAATACTATCATGTAAATCCACCCATTCATGAGTCGTGGTATATTTTAATTCACTAGGAAATTCATAACTCATTGGTTTTCACTTTAATTCTATGTTTTTATGTTTTTTACACATTTCTATAAAACGGTGTAGAAACTATAATTCCTTTTAACTTTTTCTCTCGAATTTCAATTTCTAATTCAGTACCAACTTCTTTAAATTGACTTTTGACTAAACCTAATCCAATTGTCTTTTTAAGTGTGGGTGAAAATCCACCAGAAGTTACATATCCAATATCCTTTCCGTTTTTAAATATTTTATAACTTTCTCGAATTATCCCCCTGTCTAATAAATTAAGACCTACTAACGTTCTTTCAGTACCCTCAGATTTTTGTTTCATAAGGACTTGTTTACCAAGGTATTCAATACCTTCCTTGGGTTTTACTAACCAGCTTAATCCTGCCTCTATTGGGGTAATTTTATCGCTTATTTCATGTCCATATAAAGAATAACATGCTTCTAATCTTAATGAATCTCTTGCCCCTAAGCCTGCTGGACTTGCTCCTGTATTTATTAGGCTATTCCAAATTTTTTCTGAGTATTGCTTATCAAATGAAATTTCAAAGCCGCGTTCACCAGTATATCCGGTTCTAGCAATAAATATTGGCATGTCATTGAGATTACAATGGTTAAAATAAAACCTATTTAATTTAGATAGATCAGTGTCTACAAGTGGTTGCAGTAGATCATCTGATTTAGGCCCCTGAAATGCTAATCGGCTCCTTTCAGTTGAAACATCCTGTATGTCTACGTCATATTTTTTTATGTATTTATTGAGCCATTCAAAATCTTTCTCAATATTACCAGCATTAACTATCATTCTGAAAAAATCGTCTCGCTCCTCATAATAGACTAAATCGTCAACTACAGTTCCGTTCTCATAACACATGCAAGAATATTGTCCTTTAGACACTTCCAACAAATGTAAATCATTTATCATTATATATTGAAGAAAAGGGATTACATCATTACCTTTTAGTAGAAACTCACCCATATGAGATATATCAAATACTCCTGCATTAGAACGAACTGCTTCATGTTCCTTAACGATGCTCTCATATTGAACAGGCATTGACCATCCAGAAAATAAAACCATACGAGCGCCAAGTTTACGATGAACTTCATAAAGAGGCGTCTTTCTGCTATTGAGTTTTTCACTTTTCACTTTTTCTACACCATCTTAACACTATATAATGTGTAAGAGGTATGTTGTAGAATAAAATTGTGTGAGAAATTTAAATTTTTAGAGTTAAAGAGAGTTGTGCATTCACTAAATTGAACCTAATTTGCCTACAAGCTATAAGCAGATAATTTAAAACTAGTAATAATAAAAGTTTAATTATTAAGCTTGCTTTTAATAAAAAAATGAGTGAAGATAATAATAATTTTTATTTGTCTATAAAAGATCTAGTTAATGAATCTCTAGTTCGTGATCTAATCATATTCAGTTTTCTTTTTTTATTGGTAATCACTCAAATATGGGATAATATATCTTTATTAATTTATCCACTTATTACTTTTGCCTTTTCAATTTTTTTTAGAATAGTAAATACAAATAAATGGAGAACCGAATTTGATGAGAGACCAATTATTTATAATCCAATAGGTCTAGAGAAGTTGCACGCAAATAGATTATTTTTTTCTGCTCTCTTTCAATTAATTCTTATATTTTGGATAGGAGCTGAATCTCTATACAATCCACATATAGTAGATAAGTATTTCTCATATTTTAACGGCTTATTTATATTTCTATACACTTTCGGATTTCTCTGGATTTTTGTGGATTTATGGAAATATTCAAAAGTGGAAATTAAAATTCGCGAATTTAATAAAGAAAATCCAAAAAATTATGATTCTATTGTGTCATTTCTAAAAGTAAAAAATTTTAAATTAATTGTCTTAACTAACCTAATTCTCTTCGTTATTCTTAATATTTTAAATTCTCTTTTAATTTTAGTTTTAAAAGATGATTCCCCCTTTATATTTCAACTTAATCTTCCTGGAACTGGAAGTGCTGGTTCGGATCCAATGAATATTTCTTTTCTCACCTATTTTATACTTCTAATTTCACCTCTTTCAGCAATTATCTCTTTGATTTTAACATATCGAGATGTAAGTAATTTTAGTATAGAAGATTTGAATAAGATTCTTACGCCATTACCTAAGAATATTCAAACTATTATAATCGAACACCTTAAGGCACTTGATAATAAATTAGAAGACCAATTAAATATTGAATAAAAATTTATAAAACCATTGTACATATTAATATTAATAATCTCCTAATGAAACCAAAATCTGGATAATGTCTGCGCAAAAACTGCTCTTTAAAGTGGTAATAGTTGGGGATGGGGGTGTTGGAAAATCTACCATGGTTCAGAGATTAATA
>JBHLOJ010000001.1:0-110903 GCA_048940605.1 Promethearchaeota archaeon | reverse complement strand
CATTGTTTAGTATTCTAAGAGATGAATGGAAGGAGTCGAAAATTCTAAAATTATAGAAAATAGGATAAAAAATGAAAAATATAAGTTTTTAAGTAATACTTAACTGAGTTTGGTCTTCCCTATAAAAATCAGTATATTTTTTGTAAAACACCTCTTCAAATCTATTTTTAAGCTTCTCAAATGTAAGACATTTGAAATATAGATTAATACAATGGATATCCTATTTTATTAAAAAAATTTAAATAGATACTCATTAATTTAGTAAAATAATCATCATTTATCAGACAAAAATTGATAAAATATGACCAATGGAAAAGGTTTAGCTTATGCAGGATTGATTTTTGGACTCATAGGCGCAGGTTTAGGTGGATATGTATTTTTTGATAATACCTTAGCTCCAATATTAGGATTTGAGGAATCTAAAGACTACTCAGAGGTTAAGTCATATTACGTAGAAACGTATCTCTGAACCCTCGCCACACCTGATACATATGAACCCCTCTCTGGAATGTTAATTTCATTCAGTACAACTGAAACAGTCACCTTACACATATTATATACTGCTTATGTTAGGATTATTACAGCTCAAGGATCTTACGCTCAAATAATCATACGCCTAAATAGTACTACATTAACAACTAATTATTACTATGTAGAAGAGTTTGGTGTCGTCGCCCAAGAACGATTTGCTGTTAACATTCAACATTATCTCCCAGCTCTTACTCCTGGAAATTATAATGTAACAGTTTATGGGTTGGTTGATCATACATCAACATATTTTTACATGAATTCCCTTTATGTACAAACCCATACTTAACTTTTATTGTTAAATCCTCCTTTTTTTTTTTAATTTATGGGACTTAATACATTTTATAGAATAAAATGAAAAAAATATTAATTCTAGATCCCCAGATATTATTCTAAAATAATACAAATCCACAAGAAGGACAGGTTTTCTTATCACCCATCATAATTTTACTACAATTAGGGCATATGTTGATGACTGCTTTCTTCTTTCTCTTCTTTACTTTGGGTGGAGATTTTTTTGCTTCAATTATAGTTCGAACTTCTATTGCCATAGGATCTTCAGTATGAACAACTTTAAGTTCACTTTTAGATTCAATTTCATGTAAATACTCGATTATGTTCCTTTTTTTCATTTTTATTAATTCAGCAATAGTAGGAATTTTTCCCGATTGAACATCTCGTATGTAGTTTTTATCAAGTTTTAGTATATTAAAACAATTATGACACCTAAAAACATGGGAAATTCCAATATTGGACGTTTCTGCCCATTGTGCCCAACAAACTTTATGAGCAGGAGTATCGCAAGAAGGACATTTGACTATTCCTTCGTTATCTTTATGGAAACAAATAGAACATGTCGAGATATTATTAATTACTATAGGTTCATCCGCCATATTTATGTAAAATGGTTGGTTGTCTGGGAGAATCATTCTCAATTTTTGTTTTACAAATGTGGGTTCTGATATACGTTTCTTTTCTGATAACTCGATTAAAATTGGACTTATATCTTTTAAGTTTTTGACTCCATATAAATCCCCATTGGATAAATTTGCGAGTTTTAATAACTTCTGTGCTTGATCAGAATAAGGAATTCCTAAATAGATAATGTCAATAAAGAACGGCATCTCCTTCACTTTTTTAATTAATTCTTCGAGAGCTGGGAGATATTCATCAGGGATTTCATATGCGCCGTCATCAACCAATATCAATAACCTAAAAAATTTCTCAGAGATTTTTTTGAATACCTCAATAATAAAAGTTATTGCTATAAATATACCTCCTGCGATATTTGCATTAGTAATATTTTTACCTAAGGATTTTAAAGTTCTTAGAATATATTCTGAATCAAAAGTAAAATGATCTAGATAATTTGGTCCATCATCTTGAAACCAAATCAGATTAAATCGATCTGAAGGATCAATTGATTGTTTATTCAACATAAAATTCTCGATCATACCCTCAACTTGGCGTATTTTAGTAATTTCGGGAGTTAAAGCATAAAAAATAAGACAATCTTCGCTCTTTGTAGATTCCATGTTATTAGATAAAAATATTAATCAAAAATATATAAAATCTGCTTAATATAAGATTCGTGTAAGAACTAATAAGTTTAAGGAATAATTAAATTTCAATCTTTAATTTTAGCTCTATTTATTATATGGACTTAATAAACCATACAACAAATTTTTTATAAAAATATACTTTCTACAAATTAAGTTTAATATATTAAGAAGGATTTTTTAATTTCAAAAATAGATTAATCTTTTACGCTTTTGTATGTATTATAATTCATTCCAATTAAGTATGAGATAACAGTATGCAAGTATATCGATTAAAAATAAACAGAAACATATGTATTGGTTGCAATGATTGCGTGGTTAGCTGTCCAATCAATTTTATGCAATTAAAAGAGAAGGGTTATTTAACTAAAGAAAATGCGGTAGTGTTAGTTAAAAATGGAACGGCATATGACATTTTTGTTGAAAATAGAGAAAGTCCAAACTGCGACGGTTGTGGAGTATGCGTAAAATTCTGTCCTGTTTCTGCAATCGAAATACAATTAGTAGAAGTAGAGTGAGGTGTAAAATATTTCATTTCCTAAAATTTCAAGATTTGAAGAAGGTGGTGATTTGCTTGGTGGTGTACTAATCTCTTTTTTCTTTGACTTTGATAAAATTTTAGGTTGACTTAATAATGTGGAGAGGAAGGTGATATACCGTTCAGCGTGGAGAATACCACTTTGAGTTATCTGAATTGTGGAGAAGTACGCTTGACGTTCTCAAATAGGAATAAAAGAGATAATGGATTTAGGGGAAGTGGAGGAGAACCTTAATATCATATCATAGAACTGCTAAGAAGAAGAGATTAAGTCTAGAGAGATTTAATTTATAATGAATAAGGAATCAAGATATCTATACCAGTCATCATTTGATACACATCTTTTCTTAAGCCAAACTTTTAAGATGAAGATGAGAAATTTGGAAAACCATTCCATAATATTTCGTTCTAAGTTGAATTTTTTAAGTAATTCTTGAACTTCATCATATAGAAATCCCGGTTTATATTCAATGTTTTCAATTTTTTCTGGATGAGCAATATTATTCCTGTATTGATAAGCTGTAATAATAAATTCCTCAAGATGCTCATCTGTAAAAAATTTCTCTTTAGCGTACTGCCATTTTTTTTGCTGTTCTTGACAAATATTGATAAAAATTTGGGCAATGGGTTTACTCTTTCCAGGTAATCCAAGTTTTTCCTTTATAGATTCTCGAAATATTATTCCTTCAAACGTAGAAATAAGAAGAAAGTTCTTCATATCAGTCCGTGGGATATTATATCTCGTTTTTAAAGTATCTAAAGTATAATGGAAAACTCGTAAGGATCCATAAATATCTATTCCATTATAATAGATGTTATAAAAATCATTGTAGTTTTCTTTCCAACATCTTTTCCATGCATCTAACTTAGCTTGGTTTTTTAAATCTAAAAAACCAGTTGGGTAATGAAATTGATATCCAATAAGACCCTGTGGAACATCAGAAATTTGATCAGAAAACGGTGGGAGTTTTAAATAAAATTTATGACCAAACGTAAAAGGGGGAAACTCTAAATAGGGGTTGTGAAGTAGGAAAAAATCGTATATGCTATATATTTTCTGGATAAAACGATTTCTTCTAACAGGATTTAGAGGAAAATAGGGGGTAAAGGTATCATAGGCAGGTTCCTCTGAACTCCTCTTTGAAATAACCATCAATACTTCAAAACTTGCATTAGCATCTCTGGTAAAGGTTTTTTCTTCTTCAAATGGGGTCCAAAATCTTGGTGGTTTTTTGAAATTTTTAATTTGATAGGGAGATTCTTCCGTAAATATATTTTTAATTGAATGATTCACATCTAAGTCAACTATCGTGGAACCTTCAGGAAATAAAATTCTAAATGCTGGTATCAATAATGTGTATGTAAAATTAGAGCTTAAAAGTACATTATCTTCCAAATCTTTGAAATTACAATCAAAGAATTCTTTCAATTCTGAGTGATTCCTAAAGCTTTCCGAGAAACTTATTTCATTTGTATATTTTTTAATACCAGGGATCTCAAATCTCGCAATTCTTAACAAGAAATTTCTTATGTACACTCTTAAAATATCATTTTCTTCAGATTCTGAAGTCTTCCATTGATATTTAGCAATTTGAGGATCTTCTCCAAGTAGTTTTAAGAAGGTTTTCCCACCCTCATCTTCTAATATTCTGAAATTATTTTTGGTTCTAGTTTTGAGGTAATAGATTAACAAATTCCACAATTCGCTTCTAATCTGAGGAATTTTCGAATCAATCATAAGATTTAGATTTTTAATTTCTCTCCTTTTTCTAATAATTTCACTCGATCCCCAAAATTTTCCGCAAACCATGAAGGGCATTCGGTATGGACAGGGATGATAATGTCTGGATCTATCCTATCAATCATCCAATACAGTTCATCCTCAGAGGCATGACCAGAGGCATGGAATCCACGCGTGAATACCGGAACATCTTTTCCATCTATATCTTCAATTCTAAATCCTTTGGGTATTATTCCTTCCTCTGGCATTCCTGAAAAATGTAACCATTTATTCAATCGCACAAAATCAAATTCTTGCTCCGCTTTATATACCCCCGTAGAAGAATAGATGTAAATTCCCTTTTTTGGGATAATATCGAGAAAATTTTCAATATTATACGAAGAAAAGCAGATAACGTAATCATCGGGATTTGCATTAATCTCTTTGTGGGTGATATAGTGGGGATCTTTCTTCTTTCTGAGAATTTCTTCTTCCCAATACGGTGCTTTCGACATAAACCGCTGATATACATTCACATCATGTAAATGATCAATCCCATCCACAAGTTCTAAAACATACAGTAAATAGGCATCCTTATCGGTGATGATTAATTGACGATTTGTATCTTCTGCGACTTTCTTAAATAATTCCAGCCGTTCTAAATTCCTACTTGTGAAGTCAGCGATGACCAAACCTTTTGCCATGTCTACTGCTCGATAACAAAAGTCGTATACAAAATCCTCGCTATCGAATATATTCTCACCTGTCAAACGTGTTCCTTCAATAATGAGAACCTCGCATCCTTTCGCGTGCTTTTTTACAAAATCGATAGATTTCTGCTTATTTTTGCCATGAAGCCGAATATCTCCTGTATAAGCAATACAATGATCCCCTTCCAAGATATAGGCAAGAGAACCGTATACAGAATGGTCAGTTTCATAAGGAGTAACAGTAAAAGGAAGCGTACAATCTTTTAATTGCTGTACTGTTCCTTGTGCTATCTCACTCGTTTTTCGGGAGCGTTGCCAAAAGAATTCTTCAACCTTTTCATTACACGGATCTGTAGTGATTAAAGAACGACCATATTTTTTCCCTGAAAATAGAACTCGTGGATCAGAGGGATCAGGTCGTCTTCTATTCGTATAAATTACTTCTGAGCCTATATTTTGAGTGACAGTATCTTGTATACCTTTCAAAAGAGCTAAGGTGGTAGTTGAGGCTACAACTGGGATGCTCTCATCTAAGAGTCCAATGTTGCCAAAATGGTCTGAATGAACGTGCGACAGCAATACTGCTTTAACATCTAATTGAGGGGCACCTGCAATATCTAAATCTGAGGGGATTAAATCTTTGCGATAGATATCAAGGTGGGGTATCAGATTCAGCATCCAATAATCATAGATGCCTCGATGGGCTCGTGGTCCTTTGGGCCATTTATAAAAGTTATCGAAATTGGAAAAATTGGTGCCGAAATCAAGGAATACCCCTTCTCCCTCCTCTTCTACATAAATCTTGTTACCGCCAATGGTGTCATTTCCATCATATATAGTAATTGAGGTCATAGGAATTGGATTAATATAATTATATTGGATATGATGTGAATATCTATGTATCTATATAAAAGTAAAGGGTATAAAAGATTTAGTTTAGGAAGATATTTTCCATAAAAAAATCTATCATAATTTTAGTTCTCAAAAACTCTCGTTGTGAACTGAGAAAAACTTATAAAAAATTTTCTTCTTCTAATTTTGGCTCAAGACGTAGTAATACCTCTTCCAAGTCTTCCCAGAGACGAATAAATTTTGGAGTGACAATTATTAACTCATCATCGCTAGAATATTCTTTCTTTTTAGGCTTTTTATTTTTTTTCATTTGAGAATCTATTATGCGTAATACTTCCTCTGCTAAAACCTCACCTACAAAAGACTTCCGTTCGATATAGTGAATATCGTCAACAATTTTCGCTTCAACAAGATTGTGAATTTTTAAACGTCGAATATATGAATCTACCTGCTCTTGATTGAAATGAAAATTGGCTTTAAACTCTGATAAAGAAATAAGTTCCTTCTCGTAAATAAAAGCAAGTACTTTATATAACTCAACTGGATCACTAAATTTATCTGACTCATCAATAACGCTCAAAATTTTCATCTCTTCTGATTTTATTCTTTTTTCTTATGTGATATTTTATCAATCTTCGTATATATATCTTATGGTCTCAGTTCGGAAGAAATCGAACTGTTTCTCCTTAGTTCGGAAAAAACCGAACTGTTATAGACATGAATAATAAAAATTTAAATTTTATTGTATTTTAAGGCTTCATCAAGGATTTTTTTAACTATATTTCCAGGCCACTCTGTTGGTAATCGAGTAATATACTTTTCTGGAATGGAAGCAATTGTTTGAGAAATCAGTGACAATTGATTATTCTTTTGGTAAGGTTCTAAAATGTTTTTAAGAGTCTTTATTTCGATAGGATCGATGGTAGTTTCCCTTATTATTATTGATTTTACTTTATCCGTCAAAATAGAGTGGATGGTGTTTATAATCTCCTGTGTTGTTTTTTTTTTATCATCTCTTTTTTCTGCTACAACTGTTGCCAAAATATGGTATATGAAGCTCTGTCTAAAATTGGTAGCATCTACTTTGGAGACCCACTTAAAATTAGAGGTATTTTTAAAAAATTTTATAATTCCCTCTGCTCCAAAAAAAATATGGATTAAAGAAATTATATCCCCAAAACTATAGATACCTGCAGATTCCACTTGATGAAGAGTGTTAGAGATTCTTCTTTTTATGAGTCCAATTTTAAACTCATTCAAGCCATAGGCGTTATAATGCGCATATTCATCCCTATTAGGGTTAATTTCTAACATTTTTAAAAGAACCTTTAGATACTCAACCCCAAATACCTTATATAATTCTGGTTCGTAACGATACCCATCAAAAAATTTATTAAGTTCAAGAAGGTCTTCTATTCGAACTCCTAAATTTTGGGTTAATTCTATAAGCTCCTCTTCTGTAAAAGGAATTGTGTCTAAAACCTTATTATTCACGAGAGATTTAATAAGGCTTAGATTAGTAGTTTTAAAGATTGATTGAATTTCCTCTTTGGTATAAATTGGCATTGTCTTTACGTAAAAGCCATCATGAAGACAATCCCCACAACAGAGTACTTTTATTTCATTCGATAAATTAACCTCAATTTCTTTAACCATCTTTTCTATAAGGTAAAACCGATAAAGATCATCTCCCGCTATCTCGTTTTCTGGTCCATAGTCATCGATAATATTATACGCAAAATCATAATCTTTTCGTATATATGCAATATCCACATGTTGTTCGGTAAGGAATTTCTCTATTTTCGGTTGATCGGTCTCAAATTCGAAAAAGTCCAATGGGTAGTCTCCTGGAAATCCAACTTTTTGAAAGAGGTTCAGAAGATCTTCTCTTTTCTTAATTGCTAAAAGGACTGTTACGGTGTTGGTACTGGAATTGGTAATAAAGCCATCTACAATTTTTAATATTCTTATTCTATTTCACCATTTATTATCTTATTTTATAATTACACCTTTCTTTCTCAACTCTGAAAGAATCTTCCTTGAACTGGGATCTTTTTCTAATAAAGCTATTTGTTCTTCACCAATTGATAATGATCTCAAGTTTCCAAGCTCTCTAAATGAATCAGGTAATGAGGTCAATTGATTTCCATACAGATTTAATGATCTTAGTTCTTTTAAATTGCCAAAGGTTCTAGGGAGCTTTAAAATATAATTTCCTGATAGATCCAAATATTGAAGAGAGTTCAGATTTCCGAGGGAATCTGGGACAGTTTCAATATTATTATAATCAAGATCTAATATTATCAAAGATTTTAAATTACCTATTGTCTTAGGTATAACTGTCGGGATTTTACCCTTTTCATCAAAAAAAAGTCTTTTACTATTATTATTTCTTAATTGTAAGACCTCTAGATCTTTAAGATTCCTTATAGATTCTGGTAAGATACTTCCTTTACAATCAGAGATGTGAAGTCTTTTTAGGGAAGTCATTTTTCCAAGCGATTCTGGAGAGGTTTTAAATTTGATGTAAGAGGGAAACCTTAGAATTTCAACTGATTTAGGATTCCCAAATGTTTCAGGAATGTCTACCCAACGATAAAAGCATAAATCTAACATCTTAAGATAAGAAAGTTTGGCTATAGAAACAGGCAAATTTTTGCGATCCTGGTTATTTATCTTAAAATAAAAGCCTAAGGCGATTATATTTCCCCCTTCCATCTTAAAACCTTCTATTTTGGGCATTAAACCTTCCATAGCTTGATATTGGTCACGTTCTTTTAAAGCTAAAAAATCTTTTATTGTGCTTATATTAATTTCCTCAACTACAGGAAATCTTGTCTCAATTAACTTTTCAAACTCTTCTAATACTTGCTTTTGAGCTGGCTCTAAAGATCTCCGAATCTCAAAACTTTTAGGTTGACGTGGTTCAATTTGAGCTTCAGGATTTTTTAATTGCTCAATAACAAGCCAAATTCTATTCTTAGTATCCTCTTTTGTTTCATGATCATAGGTAAGATCTTCACCGATGCTATGCAATAGGATAAAATCTTTATTAATTAGTTCAAGGGGAAGATCCGCTACTCTAATTTTATCATAAAATCTTGTTCTGAACTCACTATGGTCAACATCTTCAATTTCTCCACCAAACCCATGAGTTGTTATATGCCCCAATAGAATTTCATAGTCATGTAAATCATAAATATTTGAATCCAATATACCGTCTTTGACACACCAATCTAATGATATTTCATTGGTTCCATACTTATCTTCAAACCGAGATGCAAATTCAGCAGATAATCCTATTTTCTCTAACATTTCCCCTAGATCCAAGCCTTTTTTTAAAGCTACCAC
Source organism: Promethearchaeota archaeon (assembly GCA_048940605.1). Classification (GTDB taxonomy): domain Archaea; phylum Asgardarchaeota; class Lokiarchaeia; order Sigyniarchaeales; family SOKP01; genus Loki-b32. The sequence goes on along the minus strand of JBHLOJ010000001.1, from coordinate 101,645 downwards.
AATAGTAGTGCCTACACTACTAGAATTGGTAATAAATCCATCAATAAATTTAATGATTTTCATATTTCAACCTCCTCAAATAAAGTTGCTTTATTTATTTCTCTCCCTTTTTCTTCGCAGAACACAATATCAGGTCTTAATGAACATCCACTAAAACAGCTTGTGAAGAATTTACAATGAGTACAACCCTCAAATCTGGGAGTTAACAGTTTATTTCTGAAGCTAGTAAATAATGAGGAATTCCAAGCATCTTTTATACTCTTATTTCTTATACTGACTCCCTGAGTATTTTGCATGAATGAACATGGTTTCAAGTTTAGATCCCAATCAATATAAGCAGAATAAATAGCTCCAGTACAGCCTTCAATAGATTCGGGCAGAAAAGGGAAATCTTTTACCATAAAAGAAGAACAGGCATCAATACTTAATCTTAACCCATATTTTTTTTTAAACGTCAATATTTTTAGAAGCTCAAAAGAGAGACTCTTTCGATCTCCAGAATCGATTAATTCATGAGTAAGATTCACACCTCTTCCCATAGGTTTGAATAAAAGGAGTACTACATTTGAAACCCCTAGCTTAGCAAATTGCTCAGTTATTTCAGCTAGATTAGGAATACGGGATTTTAATAAAACTATATGAATATTAGTTTGAATATTAAAACTTAATAACTTTTTTGTAGCTTCAAGTACCTCTCTACTTCTTTCCTCAGAATAACTTACTGCAACTGCCCCGCAATATCTCTTTGAGGCATTTAAAATTTCTCGTGTCAAATTGGAACCGTTAGTAGTATAATTAGGAATGATATTTCCTTCTTCCCGTAACCTTCTCAAAATATCAGGAAAATGAGGATGAAGAGTCGGTTCCCCACCCCCTAACGCGATTTGAAGCACTCTTGCCTTAACCATTTTTTCCAAAAGCAACTCAAAATCTTCCATAGATAAATAATTACCCAAATCTTCTTTAACTGCTGACATATAACAATACTTACATCGTTTATTACAGTAATTATTTAATGAAAGATCAATTAACACAGGAGTGTTTGTACATGGTGCTACATAGTTATTGGTAAATTTTACGGTGGGATCAACCCGTAACTCAATCTCTGATGGAGCATTCCCATTAAAGAAGAAATCACAAAATTCCTTTTCTTTACTATTTAAAAAACTCTTTCTTAAATACTTAATGAACGTAAAAAATCCCTCGAAATCAACCATAACCATTCTTCCATTGATTTGATTGAAATAAACCCCTCCAAATGGTTCATTACGAAGAATTATTCGTGGATTCATAATCATCAGAGGCATTTTTTAATTTGAATTTGAATATTTGATTTTTGCCATTTAATTAAAAAGAAAATAAATAAATAAAAAAATCTACTTTTTTTCACTTTTTTTCATTCTACCATTTTTAAAAATTCTTCTTCAGTAATGATCTTAATTCCTTGACCTTGAGCTTTTACATACTTGGTTGTTGGCTCATCTGAATTAGTAACCAAATAGGTTAGATTGGCAACTACTGAGCTTTTTGGTTGCCCTCCATGATCCCTTACCAATTGCTCTGCCTCTGCCCGTTTCATCGTTTCTAACTTCCCTGTAAAACAAAAGGTCATCCCATCCAATTTTCCTCCCGTTGCTTTCACCTCCTCTATTGTTATTTTATTAGTGTGTAACACTTCTTTCATTTGTGGATAAAGTTTTTCAACCCCTTCTCGTAAGTATTGGGCGGTAATCTCGGCAAAACCGTCCACTTGCGACAGCTGGAATATTGAGGCATCTTTAATCTTTTCTAAGGTGTCAAATCCCGCATCCACGACTCGCTGGGTAAGATCCTCTCCAATATTTTCAAGATCAAATCCGCCAATAAAACGTGCTAAAGGTATTTCTTTCACTGCAAAGAGGTTGTCTAATGCCTTTCTTGCCGAAGTTTCTTTCACTTGTTCAAATTGGGTTAAATGGGGAATTTTTAGGTTATATAGGTCGGCAATTGTCTTTACTTTCCCTGATTCAAATAACGCTCTCAACATTAATTTTTCACTGAAATGCTTTACGCCTAATTTGTTAATCCATTTCACTAAGCGATGATACGCTCTTTTGGGACAGGTTTCATTTGGGCAATACAACCGTGTGCCTTCATTAACGAGTTTGGTTTTACATTCTTCACATACTGTTAGAATAGGGATCTCTCTTGCATCTGGTGGTGTCTTAATTACCCGTTCGATTTTAGGGATAATATCTCCTCGTTTGGAAATAAACACTTCTGAACCGATTTTCAATTTTAAATCTGCAATAAGGTTTGGATTAGCTAGACTTGCTCTTTGAACAGTAGTTCCCATAAGCCGTACTGGTTCCACAATAGCTACAGGGGTATAATTCTGACCAGAAATACTCCATTCTACATCGAGTAAGGTTGTTTCGATCTCCTCTGCTTGAAATTTGAAGGCAATCTGTTTCATTGGTTTAGCTCGTTTCATATCTTCCAAATCGATTGCTTTTCCTTTTATAACCAGTCCATCGATATCATATTCTAAGATTTGACGTTTATTGCCCATGACATCTTCGCGAATATCGATTACTTCTTCAGGGGTCTTAACTGTTTTGGTAAGGATGGTAGGAAATCCTTCTTCTTTTAACCATTTTAGCTTCTGAATCTCATTCTGGAATATAACACCATCAGACATGCTGATCGCATCATAGAACACCAAGTTTAAATCTCCACTGCCAACTCCATCTTTTCTTCGTACAATTCCTGATGCCGCATTCCTACAATTTTGCTTGTCGTTATACTTTTTCTCGAAAATATCATGGAATAGTAACACTTCAGCACGAGTCGCCCCTGTAAAGTTCGCTTTGAGCTTAGGGACAAACCCTTTCATGTTAATGACGTTTGCGGACACATCATCTCCAATTTTTCCATCTCCTCTAGTCAACGCATATTGGAAAACGCCATTTTCGTACTGGAGTTCAATGCTAATACCATCCAGCTTAAATTGAACTATAAACGTCTTGTAATTTCTTTTACGTGCCCATTTTAAGAACTCTTGAGGAGTAGTAACTTTATCCTGTGAAGTCATGGGAATGATATGTTCTCGTTTGGCAAACAGTTCTGAAGAATCTACACCAATTTTGAATAGTATAGGATTTTCAGGATCAAGTTCGCGAAGCTCCTCTTCAAGATCATCATATTTAGCATCGGAAATCTCCGGCTGTTCATTATAATAAAGGTAGCGATGACGCTTGATTTCCTCAACAAGATAATCTATTCGACCCTGATTTGATTTTTGTCTTTCGAGCATGATAACCCTCAATTAATCGGTTTTGGTCTTTAAGTGTAGTATACCATACCGACTTAAAAACTTAATTAGGGGTACGAATTAGTGAGAAATTCTAGAATATAAGAAATATGAGAGAAACGAATTTGTAATATATTTCAAGAATTATTAGATATTATTTATTCATCTTCAAGGATTGCTATAAAATCTTTCAAGCTTTTAGCTTTTACATTCTCTACCTTATAGCGATAGACTTTTATACGACCAAATTTTTTCTCTTGAATTAGATCAAGGGATACTAAGTATTTTAGATGCTTCATTACATTCGTATAATTCAATTTAGTCTTATTGATAAGCAATGAAATCGTCAATTCCTCATTTTGGGCAAGAACTTTTAATATCTTAGCTCGTGCTCGTGAACCGAGTAGATCTTCAAATAATATTTTTTTCTCCATTTATAACTTCCTATGAGGGGTGAATATCAAAAATCATTAATCCTAGATAGATTGTTCTCTCTGCATCTAAAGGATGTTTAAACTTATAGCCAAAAAAGTTCTCGTTCTTGAGCTTTTGGTTTGAAAAGTTAAATATCTCACCAAAATTCTCGTGCTCATTTACTTCTTTTCTGATTTCTTCTATTACTTTAGTAAGGGGTTTTTTCTTTCGTTTGTAAAATATAAATACTCCAGTTTTAGTATCTCTCCAAGTAATGTATTCAAATAATTGGTTTATAGAATCCTTCACAATATGTTTCCCTTTCCAAATCTTACATTCAACAATTAGTACGTTGTTGTTTTCATGTCTTACTAGAATATCAGTCTTTCCAGAGCGATTAAACGTTTCTCCTGTTGCTTCTCCTCTGAAAAAGGCATTCAACATTACTAAAAAAAAGTCTCTAATTTGCTCTTCTTCTAGAGTGTCAAAAGCTCTGGGACTTCTTTCCATAGCAATCCCCATATAGGAACAAACTTCAAGAATTTCCTCATAATCTTTGATAGCTAAAGTGGAATATGGGTGAACTGGTTGCTCTTTTACTTTAGGTATAGTTATTCTAATCTTTTTCCTCTTTAATGGAATATTAGGAGGGGCATCCCCTCTCTTTCTAAGGGGAATATTGATCCTTTTCGAAACTTCGTCAAATTTACTAAGAATAGCATCTCTTTTATCCAATAAATTCTCTATCTTTTTTCTTAAATTGTTGTTAAATCCTTGTATATGCCGATTAAAACTTTGGATGTTACTGAGAATATAACCAATAGCCATCTCTAAATTATAATTGATTCTTTGATTGTTAAGCTCAAAACTCTGATCAAAACGTAATGTGTACAAATCCCCAGGAAGCCTATAAATATTTATGTCACGCACAATCGTGTAACTTGACGGCTTATAAGAAAAATAATAATCTGGACCTGAGAAGGGTATTAACACTGTTATTTTGATACCAGGCATACCTCTTATTTCAATCTCAGTTTCATTTCTTGTAACTCTTTCTTTCTCTGCAATAAGTTCTTCCATTTCATATTCAGAAACTAAATAATTTATATATTCCTCTCTATCAACTTGCGGAGTATATTCGTTTTTAATCTGATCTATTAATTTCTTAGTAATTTCCGAAAATAAATCATCTACACTTGTTTGTCCAAATAAATTCATAGTTAAGATTATATCCTCCATATTACTAAAATTGTTGAAAAATTTAAAATTATAGTATTAACTAAATAATAGTCTTCATGTCTTGTCTTGAAAAATTTATTTTCATTCTTATGGTGAATTCCTATCTAAAGGTAAAAAAATAATGTTCGTGTTAAAAGAATTATTTTTCTTTATAAAAGACCTGTTCAATATGAGGATATGAGAAAAAAAACCTTGTATTGTGAAATTTATTTCTATGACCACGGGTGGCATACTACCAAGAAAATCATAGGGGAAGTTGATAGACTACAACTCTTTTCACCTCTGAATAGCTTTATCGAAGTCAAGAATTATGAGAATAAGATTATTTCGAAACGTGATGTGAAGCATGTAATTGTCTTTGAAATGCAGAACGAGATTGTTATTGCGAAAAATAGTTTAGAAGTAAATAAACCGTTGAAAATTGAAGGTTGGATATTTTAATCAAACCGTTAAAAATAGATTATCATTAAAAGAGCAAATCTTAATAAGAGTAATAGACTACTTTAGTGTAAATTATCTAAGGTGAATCCTTACTACTAATGTGATTATTTGAAATGATTATCTCAAAGGATGATTATATTCCCGATAAAATTGTGATATCTGTGATAGGACCTATAGAAATAAAACTAAGTGGTCCTACGAAAAGGCAAGAAGGGGGAGCAAGAGATTTAATGAGGCAGAAGGCAACAGAAATGGGTGCCAACGCCATTATTAATTACGAGTGTTCTACATATCTGGGAATTTTGAATGATAAAAAAAGCCAATATAAGGGAACCGCGGTGATTGTAGAAGATATCGGAACCTTCTGGAAAGGAAAAGAATGTAGTCATTGTGGGAAGCGGGTAAGGGTTGGTGAAAAGTTCTGCGGATCCTGTGGTGCTGAATTATTTTGGAAAGGAAAAATATGTAGTAATTGCGGGAAACAGGTATGGATGGGCGATAAGTTTTGCGGATCGTGTGGTGCTAAACTATAGTTAACTTTATTGAAATTATTAAAATAAAATCTAATAGGGATTTATTATCCAGAAAGTATCCTACTTATATATAGGACTGTAGATTACCAAACAAATCACTAATAGGCAATAGCCAATACAATTAAATAGGAGAATTCCCTTTTCTATCTATGGTTCCTGCCATTCACCCTGGATTTTTGTCTTTTGGTAGTAGTATTACTACTTGAATCTAACCCTACAAGATTTTTGCTTCTTATTTGAAGCGGAGTGGCGGGAATCATTCCATTAATAACTTTATTAAAAAGCATTTTATTATTACATCTCTTAATTATATATTAATTAAAAGTAGGTGAAATACGATAGGTAAAGATGTCCCTTTAAGATGTGGGTTTTGTAATAAAGAAATAGAAGATAGAAAAGAATTGAACACCACTAAATACGGTAGAAAAACTATTATGTCTTTTTCTCATTGTAATGCAATCTTAGGATTCTATTATGCGTAGGGATGAAAATCTATAGTAAATTAACTATTAAGATGTATTTTCATTTTATTTACCTGATCAATTTCTTTCATAAGAGAGTTTATACGAGAATCGTTAAATATCCCTTTAAGCCTTTGGAATGTTTGAGCGGTTGTAATATCCAGTTCTCTTTTCATGTGGTTGATTACTAGATATAGTGCTGAAATATTCGGTTGCTTGGTAGGAACCTTGATGATGGATACGTCTTTAATAGGGGTGCTCAATTTTTCCCATGGCTTAGCTTTCCGTAAGAAGCTACGTAACTGGGCTTGGGTATTAGTTCCCTTTTTGTGTACCTGGGAGTCGTTTCTGGTAATTTTCTCGCGGTATGTTTTTATATGAGCTAAAAACTCAAAATCTAGGGGATTTGGGTTAGTACTACTTCTGATTTTTGTGTTCATTACCATGATTAATTTGGTTAAACCCTGCTGTAATTCTTGCTCTGTGTAGTTCATGATATTCTATTATATCTTTTTTACCTATATAAACAAAAAAAGGGATATGATTCTACCCATTTTTTATTTAAATAGTTTAGGTACAATACAACAACAAATAATCAATAATTACTAAAAGAAAATGAAAAAAGATATATCAAAAACATTTAAAGATAATATTTTGACGACTATGTTAACATGTGGGGCACTATACTTCTTATTGTTTCATCCAATAGCATCTATAACCGTTGTTCTGGTAGTTTTGACGCCTTTTTTAATTTATAGTATTATTATGTACGGTGTAGAATTCCAAAGACAACTAAAAGGCACGTCTGATACAGAAAAGAGGGAATTACTAAAAGATAACTTTGAAATGAAATTAATTATCGGTGGCGGGTTATTTGTTTTTATCTATTGGATATTGTTCTCTATGCTAAATGGAACCATTTCTGTAGCCCCTATTGTCGAAATGCGTAATGATCTTATAGCCCTCTTCTCTGAACTGTTATAGAGAAAGAAAAAGAGGAGCAATTTTTCCATTACTCCTGGATGTGTGATAAGGTTGTTATCAAAAAAAATGTGCAACTGAGAAAAATAGTGATCATCCAACGATCTGAACGTAGGTATTTAAAGACCATCTTTTTTTTTATTTTTATTATAATACACATAAGTGAAACAATTTTATCATTTTGTTTCACAATTCTATTCATAAACGAATATAAACAAACATAAACAAATATAAACAAATATCGTAAACAAAAATAAACAAATTTAAAATCAAGAGTGATTATTTTAAAATTGACTTAAACATCTAATAAAAATATTTATGAATTTTGAAAAAGAATTTAAAGTTTGTTATTTGTTATATTGACCGATTATCGAAAATTAAAGAAGATGATTTAAATTGAGTGAATATATTTTTCCGATTTTATTTTGGTTATCGGTTTGGTTATTAGTTTTTTTTGTATTATTTGTTGTATCTATGAGACGCGTTATTCGACTTCAAAAAGAAATGAGTATTTTAGAAAAAATTAATATTGAATTAGTTGATCGTGAAACACAAAGAAGAACTAAAGAACTTGAAAATCAAAAAAATGACGATACATTTCAATTAATATTATCTGTTAATGGTATGGCTTATGATTCTAATATTGTTCCACGGATTTATCCAACTGATGAACAAAAAGTATTTAAAGTCAATGAAATGATTTCTTTAAAATTAGAAGACAATAAGACGAATATTTATGTAAACGGGAAGAGATTTGTTCAATGTAAATTTATTTTATTGAATTTGGATAAAAACGATTCATCTATTAGTGATGTTGATAATATCGATGATGCGGTAGAAAATTACGGTTTTCATGTTGGAAAGGATTATATTATTGATCCCGAAGTAATTTTTTGGGCTCATTGTTCAAATCTTCAAGCATGGGCTGAAAACGATTATGATACGAGAATTTTACATTCAAATATTTCGTTTCCTTTATTAAGGAGATTGGCTATATCCGGTGATCCTAAAGCTATCAAAGTACTTCGAGATGAGATTTTAGATCGGTATTATAATGGAAATGAAACAACGAGACAATTTTTAATGAAAGAAGGTTTTCTTAGTTATTTAACTCCAGAGCAGATATCAGATATTATTAAAATCCAATTGTTAAGCACGAGAAAAATATCTTTATATATTGAGTTAATAGATTTAGATAAAGATAAATAAAGATTATTGATGGATATAGGACATAATTTAAAGATTTATTTTAAAATTGACTTAAAATGAAGAAAATGTTTGGTACTAAAAAATTTAAGATAAATAAATTAGTAGATTTAAGATTAAAACATAATAAAACTTATATTTATGTAAACAAAAAGAAATTTAGAGTATGTGTTCGTATATTCTTAAATATTCCTGTTAATAGAATTCATGAAGCCAATAAGATTAAATCTATTGATGAAATTTTATATGGAACAAGAGGTATAATTTCTCAAAATCATGATATTACTCCTGAGGAAGAATTTAGAGGACATTGTTCTAATATCCAAGCATTTTTTGAAAACGGATTAAACACTAATATTTTAGATTCAAATATTGCTTTTCCATTATTAAAAAAATTAGTTGATGTTGGATATAAACCAGCTATAAGAGTATTTAAGGAAGAAATAGCACGTAGATATAATGAAGGAACAGATAATTCAAGAAAGTTCTTAAGAAATCGAGGATATCTTAATTATCTTAATGAAGAAGAAAAACGATTTCACAAGTGTTTATTATAATTTTTATTATATAAAATATTTATTTGGGTACTTTACTAATTCATTTAGTGTCTATTATGCCGAAATTCACAGAAAGAACTGCCTTAAAAGAGATAGTAAAGTTTGCCAACCGAGAATTTCGCGAAAAAAAGCCTCACAATGCTCGAGTGCTACGAGTGAAAGAGGATAAAAATGTTGCGTTTGGAGGTCCATATCCCGTGCTCTCGGTAAAGGCAGAACATATCCCATTTTACATCGTAGCGTTAGATTATGGAGATACGTATAGGGTGTATAATTTTGGGAAAGATGGGACGCTTATTGGAGGAGAAAATGTGGAAAAGGACTCAGATAAAATGAAGATAATTGAGAGATTAACCAAAACTGAATATGCAATTGATTAAAAACAATAGGATGAGATTATATTACCTTCTCCCCACACACATTACAAAAGTCTTGATCTTTAGTGAGTTTACTGCCACAATGTTTACAATATAGATTATAATTTATTTCTTCCTCAGAATTATCAAGGGCGGATCCTATAACTAAATTATAATCAAGATGCATTCTTTTTTCCTTGGATAAAGATTCAAGCAATTCTATATCAGTCATAATTCTAATAGAGAATTCGGTGCTCCTTTAATTTGTTGGATTTCAAAACATACTCTGAGCAGGCCTTACATCCTGAAATATTACATATGAAGTGGTGTTTAGGAAGGTCGCATTGTGAGATAAAGGGACAGGTAAATGGATCACCTTCAGGAACCCTATTTGATTCGATACCCATGATTACAATCTTTTTTGTTAGGAATTTTTAAATAAAAAATTGAAATACCAGACTTTAAAAGTCAAAGGGTGTAAAAATTTAGTTATTCTATATATAATGTAAATAATTTATGGAGAAAATAGGTCATCCCTATAAAACTGATCTCGATCATCTTCTGCTTCTTATCTTCTGGATTTGGATATATATTGAGAGCTGAAATTTTACCTAACTTTTGAACAAACCCATTTATGGATCCTCTAGTTAAGGAATTACCTCTTCTCTGTACTAATTTCTCTCGCAAGATTTCTAATGACGTGTATTTCTTACGATCTGCTAATAACGGATTATCATTAAAAAAGAGACTTGGATTAAAAAATTCTTGGGATGTGTCATAAGTCTTAAAGAATAGCTGTAAGAATTCAAACTGCTTATCTGTTATTAATTGAAATGGTATTCTTGGTAGTTCCATATTCGAATATATTCCTACTTCATTTCTTCCCTCGTAAATGAAATCACCATGAATTATTTTAGTGTTTGTAATTGAACATGCAATATAAAACCAGATTACCATATATCGCAATCCTCCAGAAATATTTACCACTATATTGTTGAATCCTTGGAGTTTTTGCTGATAAATGAGATGGGTTAACTCTGCAATCGGTTTCGTTGGTATATGAAAATCAAACTCAACACTCTGAACTTGAATTTTGCGCTTCTCATAATAGCTGATAAGCTCACTAAGTACTTTTCTCGCTTGTGGAGTCCCAGAAAGAGGTTCTTTTTCTGTTATGAAGGTAACTTTATGTATAGGCTCCTTATCTATAGAAAAAATTAATTTATCAGAAAAATGACCGACTAAAACAAGCTGATTAAACTGCTTAATCATGATGGATAATTTTTTTACTATTTTTCTAGATGTTTTTCAGTGTCATTAATAATTATTATCATCTAGTTAATAATTTTTTATATATATAAATACCATTTTTTGAATATGTATATAAAAAAGTATTTAAAGGAAAAAATCACTTTGTGATGTGAATATCCCCTAATTAAAGGTGTTAAAAAATGGAATATGAAAAGATTATTGAGTCGCTATTGAAGAAATTTCCCCAACTACCTCCTGTCAGACATTGGGAAAAACATGATATGAATCGATACTATTTTAACAAGGAAGAAAATGGGATTGACTATACGTTTTTTATTGATTTTACAGATGAGAATGATCCGATGCTCCGACAAAAACATAATACTGTATGGCATCCAAATTATCCTGATAAACAGAAAATAAAAATATTTTTAGATCAGTATAAAGATGTAAAAATAGAATCCCCTCCTAAAGTAAGTAGTGAATTCTATCAAGTCAATGTTAAGAAACTAGGGGAAATCTACTACTATAAAATTGAAATCAGTGGGGGGAAAATACAGAAAATCGGGGGGAAACTAGCCTATCGATTACGTTCCGAATTTGGGGGACATTGGAATTTCTCAGAATATGCGCTTCTCTCAAATACTTTTATTGAAGAAAGTAAGTTAAATCTAATATTAGAGAAATTATGGAGTGATGAATCTGAGACTTTTAATAATTTAACTAAAATAACTTATGCTGAGAATGAAAAACCTCCGATGAAGGCTCTTGCTGATTTTGCAGCAACTTATTTAGAAAGTAAAAATAGAAATAGCATTATCAAAATATTAGAGAAGCATAAGAAACAAGAGCTAACAGTAAAAATTACGAGGAATTTCAAAATTAGAGGTTGGGATATATTCAATTCCCCTGCTATATCATTATCAGTTAATTCAAACATGGTATATGAAAAAACTCTTGATACTTTTATGAAAAGCTTAAAAGATCAAGAGGAATTATTAGGGTTTGAAGTTATAGACATATATTTAAGTCATCGAGGTAAAATCACAGGAATCACGGGATTTTTGAAAGATCATAGAGAGCGACTCTTAAATATAAAAGTGAGAGAATTAATAAAACGAAAGATTCAAGATGCTCCCGACGATGAGATAGTATTCTCAATCGATAATAAATATGATTACGTAGCAAGTAGTCTTCATCCAATAGTTACAACTAAAAATGCCCATTATTTCAATATCAATTCTCGTAAATTGATGAGCAGCCTCACCTTATCTCCCGAGTACAGAATTAGAATAGAACAAGAAATTATTAGATTGTTTGAAGAATTCCTTTTGATGAATTATAATTCTGAGACGACTCCTGAATTATTTAAAGGGAGTCAAGATATTGGCTTTAAAGAATTGGTAAGGTTTGGAGACGGAACGACTCATAACCTAGATGAATATGTAATTGGTAATATGCAAAAACATGGAATTTTTCAATTAACACCAAAATTTGGCAATAATAAGATAATACGGATAACCCTCATCATTGCTACATTATTTGGCACCTATAATACTTTTTGGGAAGCTTTAAAAAAACAATTAGAAACCCTATATTTCACACCTCAATTAGCACGAAAAATTATAATAAATAACGTTGATCGATTACAAGTCGAAGAGAAGATAAAAAATATTCCTAAGGATGATACTGACATAATTGTAGGTATTTTACCCGAGGATCCCACAAAAGATAAAGTCTATGAAATTTTCAAATCGTCCCTATTCAGTCAGGATTTTATAGGAAGTCAGTTTGTTTTTGAAAATACCGATTTAAAATATGCATTAGCAAATGTAGTATTAGGAATTCTAGCGAAAACAGAGAATATTCCATATATCTTAGCCGAACCTCTTAATTTTGCAGATTTCTTTGTCGGTATAGATATTTCCCGAGAAAAAAAATCAGGATTGAAAGGAACTCAGAATTACTTAGCTATGGCAAGATTTTATGGGCAAGATGGGACTTTAGCAAATTATGAAATTCATGAGGATAAAATCGAAGGAGAAACGGTTCCAAAAATTATCCTAGATCGAATCTTTGCAAAAAGCCAATTTCAAAATAAAACGATAATGATCCATAGAGATGGTTTTTTCAGAGGTTCAGAAATCTCAGATTTGAAAGAAATCGGGAATGATTACAATATACAATTTCAATTTGTCGAGGTAATTAAAACAAATGTCCCACGTCTTTTTGGTAGTTCAAATGCTAAATATTCTAATCCTAAAAGAAATCAAATCTTTTATTTGAGCAAACAGGAAGCGATAATTATAAATAATAAAGTAACTGGAAGCAAAACGGCTAAACCATTAAGGGTGAGAACCTTAATGGGAAACGTAAACTTAGATAACGCCATAAAATCGGTAATGTCCTTACGTTTAATGCATTTTGGAACTACTAAAACACCTAAGCTTCCCGTTACTATTAGTTTCAGTGATAGAATCTCAGGATTTGCACGACGAGGTATTAGACCACCACATAGAAGTGGTAAAGTATCATGGTGGTATTAATTAGTAATTTAATTTTAAAGTTTAAATACAAGTGAAATACAAATAATTATTATAAGACAAAATAGTAAAACTCAAGATAATCTATAAAATTTTAACTATTATTAAGATAAATTAACAGGATAAAAATGAATATAAAAGATGTAGAAAATGTAATTGCGTTATTAAAACTAGCAAAAATCGGAGAAAAAGACGTAGAGGATGAGGGAAAACCAAAACCAGAGATAGAAGCAGTTCAGTTTAATCTACCACCAGATATCGGGGATATTCTCCCTTTAATTACTGTTGACGGTTCATATAGTTTTCTATTTTCATTTTTAGGAGCAGAAACGTGGGTAGTTTTGTTTAGAATTGCTGTTACAGAATACTGTATAAAAATAAAAAATGGTAAAATTCATTATTGTATAAATGCTGCTCCTAAAATTTATGACCACCTCAATTTACTCAGTTTTAATGATGCGGTATTATCTTCTCAGCCTGCTACATTCTCTATTGTAGCAGATATCGCAAGTAGGTTTCAAGATAGAAAAGCTCAGATATTTGCATCTAATATTATGACTTTTTTAGAAGATAAAACATTAGAGAAAATTTCTTCAGAGAGAAATAATTGTATTCTCATTAAAGATGGTGCTCTTCTAACGTTTAAAGAGTTAAGACGGGAAGAGATTTATAAAAAAATCTTGGTTAATTGTCGAATGAATGATATTTTACTCGCGGGAATTTCAAAGTCTACAAGTACTCATTTACTGGGAAATGTATATACTGATGATTTTTTTCTCAAGAAATATTATAATAACTCTTATCCTGATTTAACGTATGTATATATCCCGAAAGAACTTTTAGAGCAACAAACTAAATTTGATGTATGGGGAGATGTCCATTTCACTAAATTCCATAAGGATGCAGTAAAATGGTTTCGAGTGGATGTAGACCGAAATATTATTGATAAGGATATGTTTTTCTCTGCCATTGCTGCTTATTCTATGGTCCATTTACTTCCAGGATATCCAATCGGACTTATTGAAACTCATAAACTCGCAAAAAGTGTACGAGATCTTAAAAAAACATATGAACTTGAGCTATTAAAAGAATTACAAGCTTTAGGATTACGATCTGAAGATATTTTGGATGGGGCGGTAGATATGGATGGAAGAGAATTTAATTCATTCCATGAAATTTTAGATCAAATTTCAAGATAAATTTTTAGAAAAAGGATAAAAAGATGTCAGAAAAAGAAGAAATAAATATTGAATTAGAGGAATTAGAAAGTGAAGTACAGCAAGACAAAATTGGAGAAGTCTGCTATGCGGATACAGGTCCCCCAAGTTTTATTACCTTAAAAATACGGCATCGTCCTGACGATCTACGTGTAGGACAGCCTTTGGTAATAGAGTCTGATAAATATTTGTATTATTCATTAATTGCTAGACTTTATCATTCAGACAATGTTTTAGCAGAAAAATATGCGAACACTCCATTTACGGGGCTCTTACCACCCCCCCAAATTGAGGGAATTCGGGGTAAAGAATTTTATGGACTAGCGGATCTCATGTGCCTTCGACTCTTACCTAATAAACCGCGGGAAGAGATGGAATATGAAGAATTTATAAGAGGTTTTGATACTATTCCCCCAATATTTTCCATAGGAAGAGAAGTTACTGAAAAGGAGATCAAATTGATTTATCAAGTGTCTGAATTTTCGGATGCCATAGGTACTTTAAGAGGATTCAGATATGAAATTCCTATTGATTTTCAATTATTAGTAGAGAAGCCATACGGTCTTTTTGGGAGAACTGGGATTGGGAAGTCAATCCTAAATAAGATTTTGTGCCTATATATTCTAAAGCATAATATCTCTCAACTACTTTTGTTTGATATGCAAGGAGAATATGGATTAGTTTCTCGTGCTGACAATACCAAAGGACTTGCTTTTTATTTTTTAGATAAAATTCAAATTTTTCGTTTAAGTGAAGTTGATAAAAAGGTAGCGGATGGGGCGGAACAATTCTTCATATATAAAGATAATGTGACCTCCAGTGATATAATTGCAAGTGCTCAAAACCTTCCTGAAGCTTCCGTGAATACTTTATATCAAATTGAGAACTTATTACGAAAAGGAGAAATCAAATTTGATAGTTTGTTAGATGCGATCGAAAATATCGAAGCGGATGAGCTTGATATCAATATTTTAACACTAAGGGCATTAAAGAATAGGATAGTACCATTTGAGAGGTATGAATTTTTGGAAGAAAGGAAATCTACCGATAGAAAAGATAGCTTAGAACATATGTTTGACAAAATCATGGAGGGGAAATCTATAGTGGTGGATTTTGCAAAGTACGGCATAAATATTCACTTATATCTCTTTATTGCTAATATGATTACTCGTAGATTATATAATATATATTCTGCAAAAGAGGATGAAGGTGACTTACCTCCTTTGGTGGTCGTTGTAGAAGAAGCTCATAAGTTTCTGAAATCAAGTGTTATTCGGCATACAATTTTCGATAAGATAGCTAGGGAAACAAGAAAATTTCAACTCACTATGGCTATCGTTGATCAACGTCCATCTCAAATCGATGAAGAAGTTTATTCACAGATTGCAAATACTTTTGTTATGCATATGACCGATGATAAAGATATTAAGCGTGTTGTTCAGACATTACCAGATTCAAAAAAATGGGGAGGGGTAATTTCAGGGCTTCAAAAAAAGCAATGTTTTGTTCGAGGGGACGCAGTAGCAGTACCCTCAGTCGTTGAGGTACTTGATTATAAAAATGAGGAATTGTTGAAAAATAAACTAGGGTTGGTTAAAACAACAGCAGAAAAAATTGATGAAATTAAAAGGAAAGATTTAACCATATTAGAGGACGACTAAAACATGACGAAAATCTATTTTATCGGAGATACTCATTTCGGGAAATCGTATCCTTATCGAAAGGATTATATACTAAATATCTCAGAGAGAAGTCTAGATGTCGTCAATAACTGTGAAATAATAATCCATGCAGCTATTGCAGATAATGCCGACTATGTAGTTTTTTTAGGGGATCTTTATGATAGAAAGATAATCTCACCAACTATAAGGAAAATAGTTAGGGAAAAAATTTTTATCCCCCTCAATGACCACAATATTAAAACCATTATAATTGGGGGGAATCATGATTCAGTCAGAAGCCCAAAAAGAGGAGTAGATATCCAAGAACTATCTAATTTTTCAAATGTAGAAGTATATACTACTCTTCATTCTCAAATACTCGAAATAAATGATACAAAACTTGGATTTATAGCTTTACCATATATTCGTTTTGATGTTCTTGTAGAGGTGGCAAAGCAAAAAGGGCTATTTAAGGATGACAAATCCGAAGGAAAAGATGATTATATTTTGGCTCAAACTATTTTTCAAGAATATATCAAAGGTGTGTGTGAGAATAAGTTAAAAGAATGTGATAAGAGAATTTTAATAGGACATTATTACCTAGATGGAGCAAAAATTCGGGAAACTAATAATCCTACAGCTATTTATGGTGAATTTAAATTTACTAAAAGCATGATCCAAAAAGAATTTTTTGACTTAGTTATTTTTGGGCATTTGCATCTAAAACAAACAGTTTGGAATGATGATCGAATAATCATTCCTGGTTCTGTCGACAGAATTGATATGGGTGAAAAAGACTCTGATAAATTCTATTGTACCTATAGTCTCGAAGAGGATCTTCTTGAATTTCATGAAATTGAGTGCAGACCCTTAATAAAGGAGACCATAGAAATCCCTGATGATAGTGAAGATTTAACACGCTATATTTTAGAATATCTCCCAAAGCAAGAATCTTTTGATAATGCAGTATGTAGGCTTTCAGTCATATTTCCAAAAGGACAAGAAGTTAAAATTGACAAAAAGCAGGTTGAAAATCATCTAAAAAGTTCTTTTTATGCTGATATTTACTATTCGGAAAAACCAACTGAAGAATTGAAAAAACTTCGAGAGGTAACCTTAGATCCCTTAAACTTATACCATCTTTTTTTAGATCAACATTATCGTGATAGTCAATATTATGAAGATTTTAAAGAAATCGGCTCTGATTTACTACAAAGCCAATTTTCCTCTGTAGATCTTACAGCAAAAGGAGATCTTTCTATTAAATGCATTGATATACAAAATTTTAATAAATATGGGAGAGGACCTAATAAGATTGAGTTTGACCAACCACTCTGTGTTATTAAAGGACCTACCGGCTCAGGAAAATCATCAATATTAGATGCCATTACCTTTGCTTTATTTAAAAGAAGTACACGTAAGGATGCAGGATTAAATTTGGATGAAATCTTGTATCAAAATGGGTACGTGAATTTAGACCTGGGAATTGGGGATAATACTTTAAATATAAGAAGAAAGTGGAGTACCCCTAAGCTAGAAGTAAAGCTTGATGGAAATCCACTCTATACAGGACTAAGTATACCAGAAAAAGATAAAAAAATAATAGATATAATAGGATATGACTATGAAGCATTTACTTCTTCTTTTTTTATTAGACAACAGGAGTTGCAAATCTTCTCTTCGTTAATACCCTCAGAACGACATAGGCGTTTGATGAAATTGTTTAAACTAGGA
The DNA here is from genome assembly GCA_048940605.1 of Promethearchaeota archaeon. Lineage (GTDB taxonomy): Archaea > Asgardarchaeota > Lokiarchaeia > Sigyniarchaeales > SOKP01 > Loki-b32. Next base: position 83,759 of record JBHLOJ010000001.1, on the reverse strand, counting down.
ATTTTTGAAGGAATTTATAAAAATCTAAAACTAAGGATTAATGAATTAAATACAAATCATAATACTTTAGAAGGGAAAATCCTTGGGTTAGAACCTCAAGTAGACACCTTACCAGAAAAAGAAGATGAACTTAGAAGAGAAAATGAAGAACTGGGGAAAACAGAGGAGGACAAAAAGACACTGTCTAAAATTGTGGAAAATCTTCGTACAGAAGTCGATAAATTACAGGTTGACGCTTCTGAATATGTTAATGTTCAGGACTCGATTGGAGAAATAGAAGATGAAAAAGAGCAAAATAAGAAGGATCTCCAAGCATATAGACAACAACAAGAAGATTATAGTAAAATTCTGAAACAAATATCTGAGTTTAAAGAATTTAAGAAAGAAAAACAGGTTTTAGAGAAAGATAAAGAACGAATCGAAAAAATGGTTAATAGAATGGCCTTATTACTTACACAGATTGAGAGCAATGAGAAACTAAAAAATCAAACAGCTACACAATATACCAACCAGATCGATACAATTACTAAAGAGATACAGAATAAACAAACCCGTCTCTCAAAATTAGACACATCACTTACAACAGATATAGCTTTCAAGATGTTAAGAGATGACGGACGATTAACAGAACGAGTTGACAGGCTGCACACCATAGAAATCCCTCTTGCCGAAAAGTATAATGATGGTAAGCAAGTTCAGGAGTTCACCTCACTTGAAACAGCAACTAAAAAGGAATTAGAAACTTTACAGCCAAAATTAGAAGGGATTACTAAAGATATTTTTCTTGTTGATGAATTAAAATATGAAGAAATTAAAATGAAACGCCAAAAAATAGAAATTGAAGATAATCAACAAAAGGAGATCGGAAAGGTAGAAGATGAAATTGAGAATCTTCATAACACTGTTAAGAAGGAAGGATTAGATTTAGATTTCTCTACAGAATTAACGGATATTAAAAAACAATTAGGTAATATCCAGCAAATTGAGGATGAAAGGGAAGAATTAGAAGGTAAATTAAAGGAACAAAAAGACTTTTCCCTATTAATTGAGAAAACTGAGGGAGACATAGTAAAATTGAGTACTAAACTAGAAAAACTCGAACAAAAATCAAAAAAACGAAAACCTGCTTATGATAGATATATGGAGAAAGCAGAGATGTTTGGTAAGAAACAACAAGAGTTACAAGACATAGAAATTAAATCAAGAGAAATAAAAGTGAAATTCGAAGGAATTTTGAAAGAAATAGACCGGATCAAAAAGATTCAAGAACAAATAAAGGGGATACAAGCAGAAATTAAACTTATCAAGAGTGAAATTGAAAAATATACCATTTTACGAGAAGAAATATTTCATGCTAATGGTATCCCTAAATATGCAATAGAAAAATTGTTACCAGCAATTTCAATAAAAGCTTCAGAAATACTTAGCGATCTTACCAGTGGAAGTTTAAACCGTATAGTTTTCAGACCAACAGAGATCACAGGGAGGATAGGATTTGAAATTTACGTGTTTGATGGTGAGCGTGACAGAGAAGCAAGTACTTTTTCAGGAGGAGAAAAAACACAAATTAATGCAGCAATTCGATTTGCGATAATGGAACGCATTGCAGAGATTCCGGATACGGCTGGGGCGGTGTTTCGGAAATCAAATACCTTGTTTATTGATGAAGGAGACCTTGGAACGTTAGACGATGAGGCTACTCGTCAAAAATTCGTAGAGAAAATCTTTGAACTACAATCTATGTTTGAAAAAATAATTTTAATTACCCATTTAGAAGATGTTGCTGAACAATTTCCCAACCGCATAGTTGTGGGAAGGGATGAGTTTGGAAACTCAAAAATATACTAATAGAATAGTAAATGTTATGAATAATGAAAATAAAAGAAATTGGTATAAAGAATTTTAGAGGAATTGAGGATTTAACCCTAAAATTAAACGATTTCACGATTTTAATCGGAAAAAATGGTGTAGGAAAATCTTCAGTTCTCCACGCTTTGAATTTTTTTAAGGAACAAAAATATCCACTAAAAATAGAAGATTATTATATGAAGGATCTGACTCGTCAGATAGAAGTTAGTTTAACATTTATTGAATTGACTAGTGAAGAAAAAGAGGAATTTCAAACTTACATACAAGAAAACGAGTTGAAAGTGATAAAAATCGCCAATGGCGATGTAAATACTGGTAATCCTAATATTTCCCAAAAATTACATGGTCAAAAATTAATGCATAAATATTTTAAATCAATTAGAGAAGAATCTGTACCCACTCCGAAAAGAGCGCTTTATGATCAATTAAGAAAGGAAGAAAAATACTCATCATTACAAAGTGTCAGAAAAGCAGACGATATTGAATCTAATCTAATTAGATGGGAAGAAGATCACCCAAATGAATTAGAATTGATCATTGATTCAGGTCAATTTTTTGGATGGCCTGGTGTTGGCGTTGGAAAGCTAAATAAATATATGGAATTTTTCTTTGTTCCCGCGGTTCATGAATACAGCACAGAGGAAACAGAGAAATCATCCTACCTAAAAGAAATCTTAAATCTTACGATCAGAAAACGATTAAGCACTATACCAGAAGTAGAAGATTTAAAGAAAAATACGATAATCGAATATCAAAGAATTATAGGAGATCAAAATAAAACAATAGTAGAAAAATTAAGCAATGATCTTAGTAAAATGCTTGAAATATTAGCCCCTGGTTGCAGTATTTCTGTTGATTGTCGACCTGGAGAGGTCAACTTTTTAGATACTACCTATGGAACAGAATTAGAAGAGTATGGTTTTAAGGGTCCAATCTCATCAGTGGGACATGGAGTGCAACGAACCTCTTTTTTTATTTTATTGAGGTATTTGGGAGAGCAGCAAGTTATTTCTAAGATTGATAATAGTAACAACGAAGAACATCAAGAAGAGCCAAAAGAGAATAAATTCTTCATATTATTCATAATAGAAGAGCCTGAATTATATCTGCATCCTAATAGAATACGATTAATCAAAAAGATTTTGCAGGATCTTACTCTAGATTCAGATGATTCAATGTTTCGTTTTCAAATTATATGTTCTAGCCATTCTCCTTATTTAATTGATCTCCAAGATGCTGAAGATATTAGAATAATGAGGAAGATCAAGAATAATGGTGATTATAGAGTCTTAATTAACGAAGTACAACTTGATAAAGTCGCTGGTGAGTTAAAGACATTGCATCAATTTCCATCAGATACCGTAAGTGATGCTACAACACTTAAAGGTAGGTTGAAAGCAATTATGACTTTAGAATTATCAGAGGGATTTTTTGCCGATAAGATAGTTTTAGTTGAAGGAATGGAAGATAAAGCCGTCATCCAAGCAATTGACCAGTATAAAGAGAAAATTTTTGATTCAGAAGGTATTGTTGTCATTCCTGTAATAGGTAAAAATAACCTTGATCGACCCGCTTTAATTTTTCAAGACTTAGGAATCCCAGTTTATTTAATCTTTGATACAGATAGTGATTGTAATCACTCTGAACGTGATTCAAACGAAAGGATTAATACAGTTTTAAAAACAATCATGAATGAAGTTGATCTTTCTAATCCTTTTGAAATGAAAATAGAGACCAATTATACATCCCTTGATCCAAAGATGACCAAAGTAATTAAGAATGCTGTTGGTGATGTCCTCTATACACAAATCATGGATGAATTGAAAGATAAATATGAATTCAAGAAAGATAAAGATTGTAGAAAAAATTATATGGTAATGACTGAATTTATTCAAAGGGTGTATGACTCGGGAAAAAGCATCCCAGAATTAGAAGAAATTATTCAAAAAATGTATGATCTTTAACATCACTCAATAGAATTAAATAATTAAATGAAGGAGGATAGGATGTCATCTAAAAATGTAGAAATAATTAAAAAAGCTATGGATGAAAGAAAATCTATAAGTGCTTATTATGATAAGTTTTTTCGAAAACTATCTCCCTATGAATTGGGTACGAAAAAAGGAAAATATCAATGCCTTTTTTATCAATATGGGGGAGAAAGTAGTAAAGGCATCATTAATGGGAAAAGTAGTTATAATTGGAGATGTTTAAAATTAGATAAATTAGAACAAATTCAAATATTAGACGAACCATTGCAAAAACCAGATATTGTGTCTCATAAAAGGCCAAGTTATTGTGTTGATAATATAATTAAACAAATATATATTGAATAGGAAGGAAAGCCTGTAAATTGGAACAATGTGCCCAATATTCCTGCTCTTTTGTGATCCCTATATCAGCAGGAGTGATTTCAGTTTCCAAATCACCGTTATATAATGATTCTGCCTCATCGATAGAATCTACCTCCTCTTGATGTTCATTTTTGTGAGGATCTCCATTCTGTGGTATATTTCTTCGGCAATAGAGAAGAAACCTCCTTAAGATCTCTATTCTGAACTTCTTCTTCCATGATACATCTATGTCTGATCTATTTGGTAACGTTATATTCTCAGATTATTTAAAGAGAAAAAATTTGAAGAGTTAATTATTTAATTTTACCTCTCTCCTTAATTTGTCTATACACACATTGAGATTATTCATCTAAAAGAGAATACCCACAGTTAATACAAAAGCGCTGATTGTCTCGGAAGATTCCCTCACCACACATAGGACAAAAATAAAGAGGTTTTTGAGGTAGCTTTTCAGCTCTTTTAGTTGTCTTCCACCCAGAGTAAGGGGCAATAGTATCTTCCCTTTGCGTTTTCAAATCAGAAGGCTTTTTTACTGCACTCCGTATTAGCATACCTATACCTATAATAGTTACAGCCACGATAATTACAATTGCTAATATAAGGGCAGGATCTAATATATCGGAAGTGTCAGCAGGAGGAGTATCTGCGCTTAGCCACGCATTGATGTAATTAAATTTTTCTTGATCTATTCGGGTTCCCATATTAGGAGTAATTCCATCCTCATAGCTATATGCGTGAATGGATAATACATACTCATTTCCATCCACATCTTCCCACACTGGGCTCCCACTCTGACCTGGGGCTGTGTCCAACCAGTACCAATGATTATATTCACTCGTATATGCGCCTGTATCTGAAACATAGTACATATAGTCTCCATTGTCTAAATCACTAGGATATCCCGCTGTATGCAGTGTCCCTGTATACGAGGGGTCAGCATAATTAACGGTTTTTATTCCAAACCAACCTGTTTTATCTCCTATGGTTCGGTCTAAGGTGAGAACCGCCCAGTCGTGCTCTGGCATTTCATATTGAGTCCACTCTGTATAAGTACGCGTATAAGTAGCAGATGCACTCCCGTATGGCTCACTATCTCCTTTTTTACCGGGAATGACTTCAATTTCACTTGCCCACCCACCATTCTCATGAATGTAAACGAGATGCCCACATGTGAGTACATGGTATGCGTCAATCATCACTCCTGAACCACTCCAATGTGTATCATCAGCAGCGGTTACTTGTAGATTACAAATAGCACTCCAAGGGTAACTCGAAGTAGATGTAATTTTCATCCTATCATCAGTGCCAAATATGGTGGCCATGTCAGGATTTCCATTATCTTCTCCATACATTCCCAAAAATGGTGGAATAGTATTCTGATCTTGAAAAGAAAAGGTATTAAAATATTCTACTTCTTCGGTTCCAGTAAGAACATTATATTTTATGGTAGGAAATGCATCCTCTGAAAAACTGTTGTAAACAACATTACTTTCTTGAGAGAAGTCTGAAGAGTTGGGCATAGTGAAACCACACCCTGAAAAACAGACAAGTGAAAAAAAGAGAATTATGAAAATAGCTTTGGATCTATTCAATTGTTGCATCCCTTTGTGATTCTTAAATTAAAGTAGGTGGTTGCTACCTTTTATATTTTATTTACTAAAGTAAAAACTGACCACATTTAAAGAAAAAGTGAAGCTAATCTTCATCATTTAATTCTTCCAAGTCTTTCCTTACGGCATCAAAAAATCGTTTTGCTGTTTCGGGATCTTTTAGTTCTTCGAATGAATCGATAACCGCATGAATTTCTCCGTGTGCCAATATTTCATCATCAGATATCACTCCAATCTGCGCTTTGTCAAACTCTAACATGCAGTCAGGGCATACAATCGAATTGGGGTACTCGATCACCTTTTTCATCTTACAACGGGGGCAATAATAGAGTTTTACCATTGATCCGAGAACATATATAATGAGGGATATTTTTACTAGAAGTAGGGCATCAATCCATATAAAAGAACTTATTATAGAAAATACGATCTCGTACATTGTATCTATTGTAGAGTGAACCTATTTAAAACAAAATTGCCCTTAAGTGTTCTGCGTTTTTCCTTTAAATATGATGAAGTTGAAATTTTTATATATTGGAAAGAACTCTATTTATTAATTAATTATATTTGAAACTAAGGCAAAAATCATATGAAAGCAAAAATAAAAGCAAAAATATTTATTTCAGTCACTCTAGTCTTCATTTTCTTTCCAATAATTTCCACCTCTTTTAAGTTTGGCTCAGGGTCAAGAGATAAACATGAGATCATTTTGGAAATCGAAGGTTTGAAAATGTCGAAGATATCAATGCCACTTTATATTAACGATAATGATCCGAGTTTCAATTGGTCTGTTGCGAAAGATGCGGGAATTTGTACAGGGAATGGTACTAAATCTGATCCTTATATATTAGAAGATTTAATAATAGACGGGGGTCTATTTGCAAATCCTATTTTGATTAGATATTCAAGTGTATACTTTAGAATTGAAAATTGCACTCTCTACAATGCTAGTATTTATCAAGGAGGAATTTACTTGAACTTTGTTGAAAATGGACACTTATTATATAATAATTGTTCATTGAATTATCATGGGATCCTATTATTTAATTGTGAAAATAACATAATTTCGGGAAACATAGCAAATAATAATACTTATGGTTCTGGGATATATATACTTCGTAGTCATAACAATAATATTTCGGGAAATATTGCAAATAATAATTATCTTTCAGGTATTGAATTAGAAGAAAGTAATTTTAACAATGTTACAGGAAGCACTTTAATAGTAAATAGGGACTGCATTACAGAAAAAAGAGATTGCACCGGAAATATATTTAGTGATAATGGAGATTGTACTTATGAAGGTCTACCCCCTCATCCTACTAAGGAAACAATTCCAGGGTATAATATCCTCTCTCTTCTGGGTATTTTATCGGTTGGTGTAATCATGTTAAGCAAAAAAATAAGGAAATCATAAATTTAGAAATTTCAAAATTAATTCTATTTTTTCTTTATTAATGATTATGGATATATGCTGTATTCACTCAACTTCATAACCCATATAATACCTGTTGTCCATTTCAGGTCTGAAACGTCTCCTAATAAGCCTTCTTTTTACTTTGGTCGGAAGCCTGTCTTTGCGATTTTGCACCTTGTTGATTAGTATTCGTATAGACATGAGACCGTATTTTAAGAGAATATAGAAAAGAATAATGATAAAATAGTAAAAAAATTCTACAGGAAAGACGATATTATACACTCCTACTATAAACCACGTAATTAAGAAAGAAATAACTACGAGGAAAATCTGATATTGGCTATGCTGAGGATCATTTTGATACCCGAATTTAATGAAACTTAAATCTCCTCCTGAACCTGAAGGGGAAGACGCTAATAAGACTGAGAGTGCGCAAAACGCAGCAATTACCCTGAGTAGAGGGTCAAAAGAAGAACTTAATGCCACTTGGAGTAAAAAGTAAATGATCCATGCCCCAAATAGAACAGGAGCAAAACATACAAGGATTGCCTGAAGGAATGACATTTGAAATTCTTGCTTCGGTCTTATGTAACCTTGAGGAGCTACTCTTCGAGTCTTATCATCCCTATACCTAACACTCATACCAGAAGTGGGAACACCAGTAATTGCACACATGACTCGATGGGAAAACTCATGGGCAATAACCCCAATAAAAAAGAAAATATGCTTGATGGTGTTTCCCACAGGTCCTAAGTCACTCCCTGCAAAAAGTTTAAGACTTAAATACCCAATCGCCCACACAAAAGGGAAAATAACCAGTGATACAAATAACATTTCTCCAAACATAAAGTATTATAACACTATTCACATTTAAAGAAAAATTGTGAATATGCTAAATGATGATTTTTCTTTTATATACAATCAACATAGTATTCTATAAAAGTATGAATTAAGTGAGTAGATGAGAAAAAACAGATTTCAAAAAACACGATCCGGAAAATCAAAAGATAAAGAACAAGAGGAGATGGATGTATGGGATCTCCTTCTGGAAGCATCAAAATTGGGGCTCTTTCCTAAAATGCCTTAGAAAAATTAAGAAAAAAAAATATTGCATTACCATTTTTTCTTTTTTTTCATTTCTTTCTTCATGATCACCAAAATTTAGGATCTCTGCCAATTAGGGTGATTCTTATATAGGGGAGAGCTTACGACTAAATGGGCACCACTCCTCAGTATGGGGAATGTATACCCACCGCTTTTTATATGTACAAAAATGTCACTGATGGGTCAAATGAAAAAAGTGGGGTTTTTATACTTTTGTGAAAATCGTGATCGGGGGATAGAGACGCTCTCCTCATAAAATCCGATCCCACCCATAAGCTTTAAAAGGCAAACTCCGTCACAAAGATTTCTTAATAAAAAGAAAAAAAATAGTGATCAAAAAAGTGGCGACCTATAGAATAGTTCCAGAAAGTGGTATTGTTCCCGATTTTTCTCCCGTATGTTGTGATGTATGCGGTTCTTTCGATATTGCTGAAACCATTTCGGGGTATGTATGTAAAGAATGTGATGTCGAGTTGGAGGTTCAGAAATTACAATATGATAGACCTTATAATGCTGATCTTATTCAGTATGCAACTGGTATCGGTACAACGCAAATAGGGACAAAAAGAGAGAGAATTATCTCTCCTTATTCATGCACGTTAACCCGCTTGAGTAAATACACTCATATTGTCGATTATGATAAGATCGCATATGGAAAGGCAGCAAAAGAGCTTTCACGAGTGTTAAGTCGATTAGGGTTAGGAGACTACACCGCTATAAAAGAGAAAGCTTTAGCTAATTTCAAGGATATTCGACCACAACTTAGACCAGGATCAAAATATCGAAATATCGAAAAATTAGCGGCTATCATTTTGTATTTTCGATTTCGATTGGATGGGATCTCGATCATTTTAGCAGATTTCTTCAGTAATACTGCGCTTACAAAAAAGGAGTTTAATGAGTTTTTCATACAAATCCGTGTCTATTATCCTGAATATGTAGAACGAGATAGGAAATTCTATATCTCACAGCGGATTTTGGAAGTGTGTGAGCATTTTGAGTTGGGAATGCCCTTCTATCATCTTTCCAAAAAACTACTCCATAAGCTCTGGGAAGTAGTGAAGGGTACTACCGATGACGTATTAGCAGGGCTCGTATGCTCAATATCGGGATTATGTGCGTTTAAAGATAAGATTAGTGTGAATACCATCTGCAAACGGCTTGGCATTCGGATGAGCACCATCCAAGCACAGGTAAAGAAAAAAGTTTTACAGCATTTTAAAGTGGATGGATTTATAAGTTTAGTACGATCTTCAGATCTATTAGAAGGGATAATGGAACGATTAGGACTCCTAGAAAGGCAAGAACCCAGTAGCCATGAAGAACCTAACATGGTAGCGGTTAATCTTGGAAATACGGTACCTGTATTTAATTCAAATAACCAGCTTGAATACTATTGGTTTGCTATAAGAGGTGAAGGTGGCTCTCAAGTTAATGTGTGCTGTAAAATTAATCACAACCCATTAGACTATAGTTTAACAGATTCTTCAGAACATATTCCTGATACCCTCGTTGACTTTCAACTCTTCAAATATAAGTATTCAACCTCAAAAGATCCTCCAGTGATGATTCACTAAATTGCCTACTTTTTTTTGTTTAAATAGAGCGGTTTATTAATGTTTAGTAAAACTATTTGCTAGAGGGACAATTGGAATGGCAACCACTGATTATGAACCTCCCTGGGAATGGACTCAAGCCTACCTAAAAGATAGAATACGTAAAAATACAGTGATCGAGAAACGTAGGAAAAAAGTCCAGAAAGCCCGTATTCGGCATGTTCGGGGTTAAATAAGATTTTTAAAAGACTCAACTTTAATGTTATTTAATTAAAAAAGTCAAAAATCAAAAAAAATTGAAAAAAAATTATGGGAGAGCAAACGTTTGGCTTAACGGCATTAATATTTGGTGTATTGAGTATCCCTGCGGGAATCATAAGTGCCTTCAATAATTACATTGCGTGGATAATACCACCTATAGCTATCATTTTTGGGATAATAGGTCTTAAGAAAGATGAATTAAAAGGAAGGGCATTAGCAGGATTAGTTCTGGGAAGCGTTGGTGTAATCATTGGACTTTATCTACTCTTTGTTAAGTGAATTTTGGACGAACCGCTAAATTATTTGATATGTTTCTCTAAAAAGTCCTCAATCTTTTGTATCAGCTCATCTCGGTGCTCAAAATTATTCCAATCCTCGTTTTCAAACAATCTTTCCTGCTTTGCCTTGAGTTGTAGCCCGAACTTCGCGATCGTATAGAATGCTTGGAGGTAAAAGTCATCATGGAGGGGCACGTTGCGAATCTCATCTACCACTTCCTTGAGAAAATCTTTTCGTTTTTGTTCTTGTTCGGTACTAGTCATTGGTAGTAACATCTCTTTTTTCTTATTTTAACTCCAAGAGACTTTGAAAATAATGATAAATATCAAATTATTTTATAAAATAAGGAGACCTCAAGTGGTAATTATAGTTGTTCTTGATATTTTTTCTTTAAGTCCTCGAAGTAGTTTCTTTCTTCCTCTTTTAAGGAAGTTTCCATTAATAATTTCGTTATAGCATCCTCTTCTTGTTTTAACATTAAAGCCAAGAAATTTTCTTTTTTTTGAGATTTAGGTGTAGAGCAATTTTCAATAATCACGTGAGGAAATTCAATACCAGTATGATCTTTATAAATAAGATGATTAAGAGGACCCCCTTTTTTACTTTTTACGTTAGTATGATTAGAATTTAAACAATAACCGAAAAATCCTTTCTTCATGAATATCTTAGTTCCTTTTTTATCACTTTTTAAAGCATTGAAATATTGACATTTAGAACAATCATGCCATTTATCACCGTCTCTTTCCATCCAAAGTATTCGCATATATTCTTCAAAAGCTTTCCTAATTAAATATTGTCTAACTTTTGGATTAAGATTTTCAATATGTTTATCGATTAACTTCCCTTCATCCTCATTAAAATCATCATTCACTCTCAAATCACTCTCTTTAATTGTTACTAGGGTAACGGGGTTTTAATATAGGGTATTTGTCTAAAAACTTCTTCTTGTCAAAGGGGGGATGTGAAGCCTCTTGAAAAAGTTCTCTTACTTTTTCCATATCAATTTTCCCCTCATCATAATCTTTCAATGCCAATAGTACAGGTCTTACTACCTTTGGATCAAAATTCTCCCTTGCTAATTCTTTTATTAGAATAGTCCATCTAAAATCTAAAAACCATATCCTTTTTCTTTTCTTTTTTGGTATGGAACTTTCTTTCTTTAGATCGTTTTTATCCAATCTTTTTTCAAGAGCTTTCTCACGGACACTTTCAATGATACGTTGTATTTTTAAAGGATTCCAACTATGGTCTATATTAGGATTCGAATCCCATGATATTTTAAATACAGTTTTCCATTCCTTTTCGAGTTTCTTTTCCTCTTCTTCTCCAATTTTTGGTTGTGAATTTATTATTTTATCTATAAGTGTCCCCAAATACTTCTCTATCTCTTGATGATATATTTTCCATTCTCTTTCGAGTTTTAATCTCTCTTTCTTCTTTAAGGATTCATTTCTTAATTTATTTCCAAGTTCTATCATAGATTTTAATAAGTTCTTGATTTTCTCATCCAATTTCACTCACTTCCCATCTTTTTATTAATGAAAAGAGTAAACTTTTCATTCGGGGTGTCTTGTGTTTTCTTCACTTCTTTTATCCATTAATAATATAATTTATTGGTTTTATTTGAATAGAGAAATCAAATTTTCATTCCTTTCTTGACGGAGTTTCTTATATTCCTCATCTAAAAAGTCATCTAATTTTCTAATTTTGTTTATTAGTTTGTTATACCTTCTCTTCAACTTTTCTAACTTTAACTCTTCAGCTCTCAATCGTTCTCGTTTCTCAAACGATTTTTCAATTCCTATTTCCAGATCAGCGACTTTTTTTTCACATTCCTCTTTAGAAAGAGATGGAGCCTCAATCATAAATAACCCTGAGTATTTTAAACGTTCCCAGTCAGCGGGATTGTATCCATAGAGTTTTAATAGATTATTTCTGGATCTTTCAAAAATTCCAGGTGTCTTTTCTTCTTGATTAAGCTTGTTCCTATAAAAGAGGAGTTGAGATTCTAATTTTCGTATCATTTTAAGGAATGTTTCCTCATTAAAGAAGTCTTGATTCATGGTAATATCGTAAGAAAGAGCTTTAACCTCATCTTGATAATTATAAATTTTATGTTCCCAAACTTTCTTAATCATTTTCAAATTCATTAAAAATGATCTCTTTCTTTTCATCTCATCAGAATCTATCATTAATAGGTTAACCTTCATGTAGTTATTCCTGACTAATTTTAAGGAACTTTATAAAATAATCTTTTACTATTGTAAAAATTTCCATAAACTCGAAGCAAGCTAATACTTCTGGTTTAAATGATGAGTATCCATCAATTTTAGATCCTATTAATAACTTGTGATTAAACATATCTGAAATAGTTTCTTTAGAAATAGTTAATTCATCCACAGATTCTTCTTTCATTTTAGATTTAATTTGGGTAATTGCCTCACTCACCAACTCGAAAGAAATTTTTGGAATTTTTGGAATGTTTATACCATTGGATGTAATTTGTGTTTCTTTTCCTAAAGCTACTTTAATTCTCTCTAAAAGCTCTTTAACGGAAATAGGTCTAACGATATAATCATCCACACCTAGATTTTTTGCTTTTTGTATGTCCTCATTAAACCTTTTAATAGTATAAAATACAACGAGTATGTCTTTATATCTTTCGTTTTTTTTGATCTCCTTCAAGAGATCATACCCAGATTCACCAGGTAACATAATATCCGAGAGTATTAGCGCGATTTTATCATAATTTTCTTCAACCATCTTCATAGCTTCTTTTACATTATTGCTGGTTATCGTATCAAATTGCCCCAATCTTAAAAATTTCTCTGTAAGATTAACGATATCCGGTTCGTAGTTCACTATGAGAATTGTATTTTTCATTTTTGCTTCTTCAGCCATAGTAAGGAATCATCTATTTATTGGGAGCTTATTTCTTAATGATATAACCTTGATATAGGTATTATCACCAAAGCTTTCATCTTTATTATGAACCTATATCTTTTTTTAATTTATATAATTTTTTGTCAATTTCATTTTAAAGGGACTTTGAAACTATGATGAGAGAGTTCACTATAATACAGGTTTAAGATGACTCCTACCCGGAGGTGATAATATGAATCAGAGATCCAACACTATACATGGTGAGTGGTAGGAGCCATGCTATTATATTCGGTCCATTATATTTAAATAAAAAATCGTCGATCAAGACACCCAAATTTAAATAGTATTTGACGTACATATACCTTAACAATCAACAATTTTCTTGGGGTGACTAATATAGCATACTGTTCTAAATGTGGGGCTCAATTGGATCCTAGCTGGAAATCGTGTCCTCACTGTGGGCAAAAGATAATAGCGGTAAGACCTACTGGGTATACGTGCCCTAATTGTAGGAATCCTATTCATAGGGATCAAGTCGTATGTATCCACTGTGGAATACAGTTAAGAGCGACAAGCCCAACAAGACCAACCTCCTATGTAGAGAAGTTAGCAAAAGTGTCTTATTATTGGGTATTCATTCTGGTAGTAATCATTTTGGTAATTGCTGGAATAATGTTTCTCATGCTTTCAAGTCTTTGACTTAAATCTTATGATTCCTTAATGTTTTACTAACGATGAGTACTCTTATTTCAAGGTCAAATCCAGCTTTCCCCTTTTACAATAATTTTAAGAAGTTTTTAAAAATCAAGAGAACGAAGGGAATATGCCTAAAGAAAAAAAAATAAAAAAATTAGATTTATTAGCACTTTAACTTTTCATTTTTTCATTGTTTTTTTACTTACTATGACGAACACAACTGAGAGAATTCCCAATAAAAAGAATAGATTATAGCTTGGAATCACTGGTGTCGATTTTGGAATGGCTTTGATAACTGTTATGGTTTCAGTTCCAATATTTCCTGCTCGATCTTGGGCATAGAAAATAAAAGTGATTTCTTCTTCAGGAACATCACTCCACGCATCTTGGTCTATAGTTCCAGTTAGTTCTGAAAGCGGAAATGTTCCTGCGATATGTTCTACAGTATACCACATTGAGTCGAGATCTTCTTCAATGATAGAAATATTAAACGTCGGAGGGGTTTTTCCAAACGTCTCACCGGAAATTGGGGAGTGAACTATAACATCTGGTATATATGCATCTTTTCTCACAGTTACCTCACTTGAATTCACATTTCCCGCTTTATCTAAAACAGAAATAGTTATTAAGACCGTACCATTCCCAATATTCTCCCATTCTGCTTGAATATCCGAGGTAATATTGGGTCTTCCGTTAAAGGAATATAGTGTCGAAAGAATATTTGGCTCAATTATCGTAAGGGAAAAAGTCGGCGCATCAACTCCGCATAATTGATTTGACGTAGGGGCGTTAATGGTAATTTGGGGAGCAACTATATCTTTCCAAATAGAAACATCTTTAAACCCTAAATGTCCTAAAGAGTCATTCGCATAAAATCGTAATGTCATTAGCTCTTCAGTCCCTTTATTATCCCATGCGGTCTGGTTTATCGTTCCTGTTAATCCATAAAATGTATAATTATTCATACCACCATCAATAGTATACCATGTTGTATTTATAGGAGATGCATCATTAATAGCTATTTCAAAATCAGGAGCAGTTAATCCAAAGGCATCATTCATAGAAGGGGAATTAATTATTATCTCTGGAGCAAGATCATCCCCATCATCCCATATTGGATAATTATCTACACTCCCACCCGCAGGGGGCACATCGTATGATGTATCTCCAATACCATCGTCATTTGCATCCACACCTGGATAATCATCCCAACAATTTCCCAATGAACCAAAATCCCATTGGTTTCCTATACCACTGTCTAATGCATTTATAGTATTTTCGATAAAAGTATTATTATAAATAACATTACTATTTGAATTAGATTCAATTAATAAACCATACAAATCATGGTCAGTAATATTATTACCTGAAATATTGTTATTCTCTGTAAATTGTCCTAATTTAATTCCGTTTTCTGTACAATTATTAATAAAATTTCCTAATATTATGTTATTTTTACATGATCCATATGCTGAAGAAGCATGAATCAAGGATATCCCACCGTCATTATTCTTAATGATATTTCTCTTAATCTCATTGTCGTCAATAATTCCATTACTTGTAAGGTGGATCGCTGTATACCCATTATTATTAATAACATTATTGAGAAGCACATTATTTGTACAACTATCATCCTCACCACTTGAGTAAATGCGAATACCATCTCTTCGATTACCATTAACACAATTGTTTTGAATTATATTATCCTTTATCCCAGAATCATAGTCGCTTCTTAAATAGATTCCAAAATCATTATTGTTAACGATATTTCCTTTTATTGTATTATTATCACTCCCACTTTCCACACGTATTCCGGTATGATCAAGTGTTAAAGATCGATGATTATTTGCAGTATTATTCAAGATAGTGTTATTATCAGAAAATTCAAGTAAAATTCCAGAACGCCCATTATTAGAACAATTATTTTCTTTTAATAATCCATTGCTAACAGAAGATAAAACGATTCCGTAATCAAAACCATTATACAAAGTACAATTATTAATGATGAAATAAGCAATGGAATTTTGAATCCGAATACAATGATTCATACCAGAACCAGAACCGTCAATCGTCACATTTTCGATTACATAGGGATCATTTAGAGTTCCAGAACCAGAACACCAATCATAGGTAGCTTTTGTAATTAACCAATTTCTTGTAGGATCATCATCATAAATTTCAAACGGTTCAATTTCCCAGAATCCTGCCTGTTTCAGTGAGTTTTCATTATCTTCTTTTACATATCCATTATTAAAATTCTGGCAGTAATAAGAACTGACATTGATAAATATCGAGAAACCAAGAATAATATTTACAAGAATTGTTATTATCTTCTTTTTTGAAGGTTTTTTCATATTGTTTTCGCCAAAAATGTGTAGACAATCATGTAGAAAATTATATAGAATCTTATATAAAAGTTTTGGAAAACGCGACACCTACCAGTAGGACCTTATTTCAAGGTCAAATCCATTGAAAAGAAGAAGATAAAGTTAACAGTGCAACGTATCACACTACCAAAAGACAAAAATCCAGGAGAACTGGTAGGAGTCATCTCTAGTTATGGTATCCATCCTATTTAAATAAAAAATGTAAAATAATCTCCTCTCTAGTAAAGAATGTAGTCAGGATTACAATAAATATAAATAAGGCTAAATAATAGAATACTATGACATAATTTCTCAAATAAAGGATTACTGTGAATAAACCCGTTCAAACAAAAATACACGGCGGAATAATTGTTGAAACAGAAAAGGCAGTACTTATCAGGTTCCGGTCAGGGCGGGAGAATTGGATTCCAAAATCCACAATCCACTCGGAATTTTCTTCCGATAAGACGATTATTCAGCCCTTTTTAATCGATACCTGGCTATTAGAAAAAAATAACATCGTTATCGATGAAGATCTTCTGGTAAAAAACCTCATTAATCAGCTAGTGGAGATTCATTCAGATAATCTTATTGCGATATATGGAATCGGTAGTTTCTTTGACAAGAATCTCCCTGAGCTGTGGTTAAAAAATGATATCGATCTGATTTTGATAGTAAAATCAATAGAGGATATTCCCAAAGAAAAGTGGGATAAGCGATTTTATTCTCGAAATGTGGAAGGCTTTCAAGTATTTATCGGATATAATACCCTTGAAATGTATCAAAATAAGAAAACGTTTAAGGATTTTTCTGGAGCAAATCATGAATGGGCTCTTCTTGAACTTAAAAATCCCGAAAACTCAAAATTGCTCTACGGAGAAGATATCCGAGCGAAGTTACCTGATATTACCACCCTTGACTTCGATTATGATGACATTTTAGCGCGAGGGTTATACCATATAGAGAAAAGCTTGAAAGAAATAAAGGATACTAAAAAGGTTATGGCAGAATTAACCAAAGCCATATTTAAGGTTAGTTTTTATCTATGCGTTTATTTTTCGGAGACATTCCGTTCTACTTCTATCATCGAAATTGAGAGGAAACTCAACGATATTAGTTCAATAGTTACTAGTATTAAGAAAGCTAACGATTTTTTTGAAGAAGCAAAGAATTTTAGAGTAGAAGGTAAGTTTAAGACAGATTTCCTTGCTTTACAACATGATCTTATTCTCTTTATTATCGATATGTTAAAAAACGGGGTACTCCATAGAAAAATGGACGATGAGGAATTAAGGCTTTACTTCACCAGATATTTTGGTGGCTTTCCCCTTTTACTGAAATTTTAAGACGCAATAACTCCTAAGTTTAGAGATGTTAATAAATTTAAAATTGCTTTTTGGCTTATTCTTTCCGAATCGAGTTCCAGACATCGTCAATATAAAACACATTACCTTCTCCTACTACTTCTAATAACTGTAACGACATGGATTGCTTCCAACTCCATACCACTACATCTTTATTCATGTTCTTTATTATCTGTACTGACAACACAAAATCAGCATCTCCGCTTACCAGAATGGCGACATCAAACTCATTAGCTTCTGCATAAGATACCATCATCTCATGCATTAAAATATCAAGCTGTTTTTGTTCAAGAGTGCCGTCCTTTCTTTTCATAAGAGGCACCCGCATGAGCACGAATTCGATTTTTTCTAAGTATCTCATAAATTTTTCCTTTTCAGCTCTCATCGGATCCATCACTCCCAAAAACATGATGGCTATTCCTTCTCTATATCCTCGGAATAGGATGTCCTTTAACTTTTTATAATCAATCCGTTCATGCTTTCTACAATTAGGTTCTAATAGCGGTGAGGCAATATTAGAGTGGTCAATAAAGACCGCCGCTTTTAACTTTTTTTTATTTAAACTCACGTACAATCCTACTTTTTGTCTTATTTTTTTACCTTCGTAATTAGGGGAATTATTGTGTTTTATGAGAACTATTACCAATAAAAATGGGATGACAGTAATGATTTATCGTTGAGGTCATTGATGGTACCCATAATTTGTGTGTAACATCACAATGCGGTAAATGTTTCCATCGAATAATAGAGATATCTCGAAATCCTAATTAGTAGTATATAATGGCTTATTTAAACTCATACGATTTTCTAACAAGGTGTTGGTATAATCGAAATTAACGTAAAAAACAACTAAAAGGTGTCAAAGAAGTAACTGGCATGATATCACTATGAGAGGAATGACATTACTTATTCCCCTAATTAAATAAAATGCCGTTCATGTGGCAATCCGAGAGTAGGCAACGTTCGCCACCTGAACCCTAAAAAAGAACCCCTCACTTCAGTATCATGCTCAATTACTCAAGGTGTTACACAAAAATTCGGTCTAAAATAAAATATTAGGTTGATGGTTTTGTGAAAGTGTTTATACATTTTTCCTATTTTGTGCTGACACAACTTGAAAAATTTTCTACTTTTGGAATGATCTAAATGTGTAATTTCAGACCTAAAAGGTTTATATACAAAAGAGTCTACTTTTATCATAATCATTTTTATTTACAAAATAGAGGTGTGAAATTATTATGGAAAATAAAAGTTCAGTATTTGGAATCATCGCACTTATTATTGGGGCGTCTGGATTAGGAATTGGAGCATACTCAATGGTCAATTTTCAGACAGTAGAAGGCCCTCAAGGACTTCCAGGACAAGATGGAGAAGACGGTCTAGATATGGTAGGATTACAAGTGGGAATATTAGATCCCGACGAAGGGGAGACGGTATCAGGGAATATAACTATTAGAGTCATGGTGTGGGCAAGTTCTGATTATTCTCTCTCAATCCTTTTCGACGGATTTGAGATTGGATCGTCTTCAACATTAACTTGGAATTCAAGTGTGGTTCTAGATGGGTGGCATAATTTAACTGTGATAGCTACTGATATCTTAAATAATGTAGTTAAGGATGAAATCTGGATATTGGTAAACAATAATCCGCTCCCAACGCCACAGGGAGGAAGTGTTTTTATTCGTTGGGGGAACAGAACAGCACCTGAAGGAACCACTCTTTTATACTGGGGACTTGGTTGTGCAGGTGTTTATACAGGTCTCCCAGGGGCACCTTCCGATCCTATAGTACTTACATATGATCCACCACCTGAACCTGGGGGTGATGACATAATCACAAATCCAGCATTTTATCCGCTTAGACTTCATGGAAATCTTCCTACAGAATTATTTTTCTATATGGACTACCTTGTATTTGCAGCTGTTTGCTATGCACTTGAACCAACTTTTATATTATGGGGTTCTTGGACTCCTCCGACAGGATGTCGTGTTCTTTATAAAGGTTATGCTATGGGTTCAGCTTCTAGTTCTAATAATTATGAAATTAATCCAATTTGTGTAGATAGTGACGATTTCGATAATTTTTATCTGTGGAGTGGGGCACAAGCTGCTGCAGATTTATATGGTCTGGAAATAGCTGGTGGTCCTCATACTCCACCTTATATTCCGGGTGGGACCTTAAAATGCGCTGTTGTAGCCTTAGATTCGTGAAATTAAGTACCAATAGAACACATTTAAAGAAATCCTAACCTTTTTTTTTAATAATTGAAGCAATTCATTCTCTGATAAATTTTAAATCTTTTAAACCCAAATAATTTCCTATGGTAGTGAAAAATATTGTGGCCATCGATGATGAGGTCTTGGAGAAGCTGGAGGAGGTCTTGGAAAAAGAGAATGCCAAAAAACCGAAAGGCGAAACCCTCACCATCCGCATGCTTCCCGAAGAGTTGGCATTATATCAGCATTACGTAGACCTCACCGAATATAAGAGCATCTCGGATTTAGTGCGAAAGACCGTTCGCGAAAAAATCAAGAAAGTTATCATCCCTACTAACCCTATAGAGCAGAGATTCTTGGGAACGTGGGGCATCCATCGGAAAATCGGGAAGGCAATCGAAAAGCAGGTGCTCGAGATTGAGAATGAGATTGAGAAAGTGGTCGAGAACATCGATGTGAGCGCCATTGACAATGAACTCCTTATTGACTTTATTCAGAAACAGCAGGTAAGCAGTGCCATCGCCATTTCATTACTAAGGAAAAAAATGGACAATCAGTAAAGAGTACGAATGAAAAGTATTTTCAACTTTGTTTTATTAAGGGTTGATTAATTTTAAATAGAGCTCATTTTATATTTTATATAATAATCTATACACTTTTGGCGAAGACTGTATTTTCTATCATCAATAAAGAGAAATTTTGGATATTAACAAAAACCATAAATGGTTGAAATGAAAAAGAAAGATCTTAAAGAATTAAAGATTCGTTGGGAGGAACATAGAACGTTGTCCAAACGCCTTGATGATTATCGTGAAAAGAGTTGGCAAAAACAAAAAGAACATCATAAAGAGACATTAAGGATATCAAAGGAATTAGAAATACTCTATAAACGGAAGGAAGCAGGCGATGATGTTGACGATTTGATTAAGCAGAAACGGAAAGAAAGATTCAGTATAAGGAGATCTAAGGTCGATCGAGAACGAGAAATAAAGGTAATGGAAGATGAAATAAAACTTTTAAAAATGGAGATGGAACTATTTCCAAAAGATTTTCAATTTCCAATTTTAAGACCTCAAAAACAAGACTCAAAGCTTGATAGATGGAAGAAACGTGTAATTTCAATTGAAAAAGAGATAAATCCTTATATCACACTCAAGCTAATAGATGGAAAAACATTTATTTATGTTGATGGAATGAGATTCCTCCAGTGTATTCGGTTAGCTTTAGACATTCCAAAGGAAGAAGTCCCTCTATATGACGAAGTTGAGTCTATAGACGAAGCGGCTAAATTATATAATAAACATCTGTTTCAAAATAGAATCGTAGAAGGACCACAGGCTGTACCTTTACCAAACCAAACCCATGATATTACTCCAGAGCAGGAATTCTGGGGACATTGTTCAAACATCCAAACGTGGGTTGAGTATGACTACGACACGAGGATTCTAATGAGTAATGTTTCATTTCCATTGCTAAGAGCATTGACAAGAGCAGGAGATGCAAAAGCAAAAAAAGTTTATAAAGAAGAGATTGTGCTCAGGATCGAAAGCGGTTATCCTTCTGTAATTCAATATCTCCTCCACCAAAGATATATAGAAATTTTCAGTCCCAATGAATTAAAAACTATTTTAGAAACGACGAACCTTGTTAAGCACATTTCTGAATCTAACATGCTGGTTCAGCTTTTAGGATCTTGTCTGGTGCAGTTTCCCACTTTACTGGAAGATATTTTAGTTAAAATTCTAAGGCTTCCTGAGAATGAAAAAAACTTTTCTTCAATTTATGATCTTATAATTAGGCTGCACATTCCATCTCGTGACACATCTCGTGACGAAATATTTTTTTCGAAGATTTCGAGAGATAACTTGAAATATTTATCCACTCTAAAAAAAGCTTTAGAGAATATTTCTAACCGGTTTAATGAAGAAAAAAGTAAATTTATTCTAAGTTGCCTTAAACTTATTGATTTTAGACTTAAATGTTATTATTTTCCTAGGTGTGTTCCTACTATCCCAAGTGGACTAGAGAGAAAGTACTTACAATTAAAGGAGGAGCTTAAAAATCTGAGATTAAAGCAGCCAACCATACCTGGTTTTTGGAGATGTTCATACTGTGGAAGAGCTGTTCTAGATATAGGTCAAAATATCTGCATATGGTGTGGGCACGAAAAATGATGTTAATAACAAATTTCTAATTTTCACTATATCCAGAATAAAGATTGATTTCAGTTATATTGCCGACTTATTCTTATTATAAAATAGATAACCTAGACAAGTTTTATATAAAACTTAGAGCGAATAATAAAATGAATCCCTTTTATTTTTTTTTATGAAGTCTAAGACAAATGGGGTTATATCTTCAAAAATTTTCCGATTGATTATTCCTAGATAAAAAATTTTTCTTTTTAAAAATTGATGTTTTTCCTGATCTTGTATTACATCATAAAAATACATTGTTTCCTCGATTACTGGTTTAAATTTGGTCACGTTATTATTCATTAACTGGTCATAAGGAAGATTAGATTTTTTTTTAGAAATCGAACCTTGTATAACACCTATACAAATATTAGCTTTACTTTGCAAAAATTTTCGAATAGAAGATCGCTTTAAGGTGGCAGCATTGTCAAACTCAATTGCGATTTCAATTTTACTTGGAGCCTTAACATATATATCTACTTTACCAAAGTAGGCTCTAAATTGACTATCTCGGTTATGGTCGCTTGTATGATCAAAATGAATACATCCAACAGGATATTCAATGAATACCTCAAAGTCTAATAAGCGAAAAAATTCAGCTAAGCTCTTCTGAATATATTCGTGTCGTTCGGTTCTATCCTCAATATCGTCTCCCTTGAAGATTATCTTTTCAATAGCTTTAATATATTCCGTAGATAATTCTGCCATTTTTCTGCTCATCAATATGATTTTGTAGTAAGTATTTCCATAATCAGTGATTCCAATGGAGGATTTTTCTTTAATTCAAGAATCTGGGAAATCCTACCCAGTCAGATAACCAATTGAAATTCTATTAAAATATGTCTCTCTCATAATAGATAAAGAAACTGACTCTTTATTTTAACTTAATTAAACCACATAGGACTGAAATAACAAATTTCTAATCTGGCAAACTTTCGTAGTTTAAATATCTCCATAAATACTATATGGATATACTAACATTAATTATTTATTTTCTATCTTAGGGAATGAGATCGTATCATGCCTATACACTATTTTTATACTCAACTACGGGGGGTTTGTGGCGCGTTATGAATTGTAGCAAATTCATTTTTCTTTCTTGACTCTGTGCCATTCTCCCCTCCTTTTTATCTCTTAATCTTTTACAGTATGGTACCTTATAGTTTCTTCTCTCTATTTTTAATGGGTTACCATCTTCATTAGAAATTATTCTCGTACTTTAAAAAGCCAATTTTAGAATTTTAGCTATCTTAAGAAATTAAGATAATTGCTACAATTCATAGGTTAAAAAAAATGAACGTGTTAAATATTAAGTTTCATATAGACAGTGGTATTTCGATTTTTTGTGAAAGAAATGGAGTAGATAAGGACCAGTATATCACTCCTGAGCATCTGAAAAGTGTAACTGTCAATTATGAAATTAGTTTAATAAATGATCCTCTCAAGAAGGTGAAAGAACAATGTAGGATTTATAACAGAAATATTGAATATAATTCCCATTATTTTACTCTTTTTTTTCCGCTTGAGAATATACTTCATCCTCATGAGAGCCAAATTACCATTCGCTCTTTAACATTCTATTGTAAAAATCACCCTAAAGTAATTGTTCCCCTAGAGGAGACCTACACCTTCTCCGAGCTTCAGAAAAATGGCATTGAAACCACTCCAGAAAACACTACCATAGATAAAAATCAGGGAATGGCACACAAGAATCTTCAAGAAGGGGTGCTTTCCACCAGTGGTACTACTCCTTCTCAAGGCATATCTCCCCCTCACAATCCAATTTCTCCAGTATTGACCACCAAAGAAGAGCTAAAACTCCTTTTTGAAGATTCTTACAAAAAATTTCAAGCCGATCTCCAGAACTCAACTGTACTTGATTTACTCAAATCCAAGCAAGGCACTTTTGAATTTAACATGAAGAGTTTCGGCATATCGCTTTTATGTAAATTGCTATTGTTAGTAAAATATTTTAACGTACTAGTGGACAATGACTTCCAAGAGGATTTAAATGCCTTTTTACAACACAGCATGGCAGAAAACAAAAAAGTGGAGGGGGTGGTCTAGGATGAGTCTCTATTATGCTTCGAAGATTGACTACTTACTGGAAGATATCTCCACGTCCACCTTTGACTTCAGGCAGTTTATTGATATATTACGAACTGAATTTACCAAAGGAAAAGATGACATTTATAATCGAATTCAAAAAGTAAAAGTGCAACTGGAAATCCTTAGCCCTGATATTGATGTTATCAACACTCTCTATGAAGAAGGAGTGATTAAAAGCCATGAAACGGAAGCTACCTTCGATAAGACCAAAGATATGATTAAGTATGCCATCTCAAATTTAATGAATAAACTCAACTTCACTATTGATCGCTATTATGTGTTTAAAGATGGTATAAAACTCCAGAGATTAGAATATCTGGTAAAAAACGAGTACACCAGAGAAAGTAATCGCATGGATATTATCTCAATGGAATTTAACTTGCGATTAGTAAAACTCCGAGATATAGTTGCTTTTATAAAGATGTGGGCTCTTGACGAGTTTACCTTTGCTCAACAAATCATCGGAAAGGTCTATATCCAAAGGAAAGGAACAGAGGAATATGATCAAGTCTTAGAGCATAACTTGGAACGCAAAGAATATGACGAATTGCACGATTTTTTATCAACGGACGACACCGAGTATCTTCAACATCCCAAATTCTATGAAATCCTAAAAACGTACATGTTCCCTGATAACTTTCAAGGGAATGCGGAGATCACCTTAGATATTGTTAAGGAAGATAAATTTCCAGCAAAACGAAGAACTGTATCATTAAAAGATACCAAGATGAAGTTTCACCAATTACTCTCAAAGAATACCCCCTATGAA
The DNA here is from genome assembly GCA_048940605.1 of Promethearchaeota archaeon. GTDB lineage: Archaea > Asgardarchaeota > Lokiarchaeia > Sigyniarchaeales > SOKP01 > Loki-b32. The sequence continues at coordinate 58,714 of JBHLOJ010000001.1, read as the reverse complement.
AAATATAAGGAAATTGTACAAGAGAACGATATTGGAGGAATTTATTTAAGCGTAAGAAGTACCAACAATGATATCCTTTACCTGCTTATTGATATTGATATCCCTTCACTCCTTTCCAGTATGTTTTCGCGACAGACTATTTGGGAACTCACTACCAATATCGCACAGGCAATAAATACTACCGCTCAAGGTTTAGGACTTCCGTCTTTTAAGATGATTTTCAGCGGTTCCAGAGGAATCCATCTGTTATATGCGATGGACTATGATACGATTACCGACATTGAACATCATGTCAATTTACCCGAGTTAGCAGATAATTCGTTACTTCCAGGGATCACCACATTGAAAAAAGAAAAAATTAGTAGTTTGAACGATAAATTCAAGTTTATAAAGTCTCTCTTACAATCGCTACTCCTTTATACGGTATACAAGGAAACCATTGTCGTCCCTCCCGAAATCCGCAGAAAATTAAAGATTCTTCATGGGCAACAGCTTTTTCGGTTAGCAGTCGATTCGAAGGATTTAATAGCGATATTGTTAGATACTTCAAGCGTGAATAAAGGTGTATTTCGCCTCTTCTCTCCTCATCCTCTAAGTCGATTGGTCTCAATTCCTATTTCCGATGGAAAAGGAGAAGGGATTTCTGAGCGATATTTAACGTATAGTAATGTACTAGAGGATGCGAAAATCAAAGCTGTGCTAGATAAATTTGATACAAATGACGCAGACCTGTTCTTACAGAAACCAAATACCATCACTCGAGACCATGTCCAGATGCTCTTACGTCCTGATAAATTGTATCCCAGTTTTGCCACCTTGTTGAGATTTGGCACTACCTACGCGATGAGAAGGACACCCAATTCATTTCATTTTTGGCATCACTTCTATGAACTACGAGGAGTCTATAACTATATTTATAAACGAGTTCTTAATAAGAATGGGATAGAGGAGAGAAAACTATCTATTGAAATTAACAGATTATTACAAGATATAGAGATAGAAAATAAGAATAAAATACTTGATTTGCTGAGATTACATCTACTTACAGATACTATTAGCTTTCCAGTTTTCTACAATTGCCTGACTACTCTATATTACCATGAGTTTTTCTTTAATACCAAATCACCGGTCTTTATTCAAGAAAATCAAGAGTATTTACTCGAATTATTCAAAAACCAATGGGAATTTTCCAATTTTCTTACTCAAACTGAAAATATGTACAGTATTGCAGTGTATTTAATCATTGACATTACATTGATAAATGAAAAATCTCTAATCTTACCTCAGAATCAGAAAAATTCACTCGAACTATTAAAAAAGGAAGTGTCTGCTCTCCTCGATATCGCCCGTCACTCCATCGGAGAGGTTAGAAATGAGAGCGATGATAAAGAAGAGAAGCTCATTAATGCGATGTATTTTGTGAGTTTAATGTATTTTTCCATTGTAAAGTTCCTAAAAGAATTTACTCTCAGGGATGGGGATGAATGAGTTGAAAAAATGGAATTATGCCTATACAATCACCCGAACTTTTGATTATGAAAAAATTATTAAAGAATTGAAATCCATCGATAGAGGAGACCATGTGAAGCTTGTACTTAAATCTTTATCTACTCCGATTATCCATCAAGCAGCAATCTTAGATTTTGAAGGCAACCCTGTTTTCATGGTGGGACTCATGGTATTTGACACCTTATTTTCTTTTTATATCGAGGATTATGAGTATAAGGTAGAACTGTACTTACTTCTGATGAAAATTCTAAGTAGTTTTGAGTGTCTAGTTTTTTTTACCTTTAGTGACCACGAAAAAATAGAGATAAAGAAGATTTATCACTATTTAGAATGTCAAGATATCGAGCTATCCAAGTATACTCATATTGAAGAGATCCCCATCATTAATCTTCAACTCGGTGTCTTTGAATCCCTCCTAGAAGCCCTCTACTCTATCAATCCCGAGATGAAAATAACGGGTGATGCCTTATTTCGAAATAATCGCTTAGTCGATCAACTTTTTTATGCCTGTAAATATGGGGAGATAGTGGTTCATAACCAGAATTGCTTGGTAAATGAGAGTATTATTTTTAAAAGACGATGGCTAATGCTCTATACAATCTGAGGTGAAAAAACATGGCAAAAAAGAAATCAAAATATCATAGTGTCGCAATTCCAGACTATTTGGTACAAGAAGCCCTAGAACTTATCGAAGCGTGTCCATTTTATCGATCTGCTACTGAATTATTCATTGCGGGAGGTCGTAAAGCAATTAAAGAGTTGATCGAGCTCATCTATAAAAAACAGCAGTTAAAACTTACGAAAAAAGAGGAATAAACTGATCTTTCAAATACTACAATCACCACATAAGATAAAAAAAAATAAAAAAAAAAGTGGGAGTTAAGATTAGTTAATATGCAAAGAAGGTAATATCGCATAAATCAGAGATCTGCGGTGTCATACCACTACTAGCCACTTCCGCAGATGCAATTGAAAACGCTTGGTATGCATTAGCCCCATTTTCAATAGCATCAAAGAAAGGGCGATTAAAATAACCCTCACCCGATGGATAATGGCGGCTAAGTTCATTAATTTTACAAGATGAGATAACAGTGTATGGTTCAAAATCAAAATAATTAACAAAACCTCCCGCATGACAGCAATGGGCTAATACCATTTTCCGTTTGGATTCCAATTGAGCCATCTCTATCATAAACTCCGTAGCACGATACTTCCAAGTAATTTCAGGATGAAGTTGTATAATTGTATCATCACCCGATCTAGCACCATGTCCATGCAAGTAGAGGAAAATAATATCATTCTCATCTTCATAAGCATCCACCTGGTCAAATATACTATAAAACTCACCTAGTTCGAGATTCATATCACAATAGAATTTAGTAAACCCTTCGTTTTCCAAGATTTCTATATAGTCTTCTATATGTGTTCCATTCACCTCATCAAGCCAAAAGAGAATTGCTATCTTTTCTCCGAAATCAAACGAAAAAGCAGTAGTGGGGGTTTCTACTTCCGTACCATCAATCGTTCCGCCTACTTTAATCGTGTGGTGTCTAGTAAATGGAAATGGGATTACAAAATCACCTGTAATGCTTACAGGATCGCCATCATCTAAACTATACCACATATCATCTGCATCAGTAGGTTCAATATCAAAAAACAGACCTTCCTTAAGATTATCTCCAATGTTATATTTAGGATCCCAAGAATATCCGATTGCATCAAAATAACATCCATATGCAAAAGCATCAAAACTAAATGATGCTAACCGTATTTCCCCAATTGAATTTCTCCAATCGAAAAAAAGACCATGATCTACTTTTAAATCTCCATCAATATAAAAATCGAACCTGTCTAGTTCACAATCAAAATCGATTCGAAGATGATACCATGTATCTGCTGAGACTTCACCACTCGAAAAAACAACCCAACCGTCTCTGCCATGATATCTCCAATTCCCAATATTTGTTCTTTCTATCTTAATTGCCACATTTTGGTAAGTGTCATATAAATAGAACAAATCGAAGTCTTCTACGACTTCACATCTATACCACATCTCAATCTTTCCTGATGTCTGCCCTGTGAAAGTATTTCCCATTATGGCATAATCAAAAGCGGCTTCTGGCATTGCTTTAACTACTTTTTTATGTCCATCAATTTCTGCTTCTACATTTATATATTCATTAATACCCCATCCAGAGGGATTTTGACCAACTATATCATTTTCAAATCCGAAACTTGCCGGATAATATCCCTCCATTGGTTCCGAGAAACTTGCTCCATCTTCAGGACTTATTATACGAATTGTAGGTTCATATTCAAATTCGGCATACATAACATCAACAGAAACACCGCCCCCTTCTCCGCTAGCACTTATATCCGCAATTAACTTTACCTGTAACTCATCTATATCTAACTCATCTGCTCCCGAGGCACCCCATGTAAATGTTATCCAGTCCCAGCCGAAAGGAGATGTTACTGTGCGTAGAGGGCTTTTCCACATTCCCTCATCACCAAACCTATAAGTTACCTGGATTCTTGCATAACCGCCATGGAGAACAATGGCCATACACCTTAAATGTATTTTAATAGAAAACACATCATAACAATCGTAGTCTTCGAATTCTCCCATGCTGAAAATATCTACGACAATTTCGTTATTACCTGAGTGAGCATTAGAAACTCCATCCCCTGGATTTGGTTTATTTACTTCATCGTCTATTCTAGAGTAATCTGAGGTGCCCCATTGATTTTGAATATTTCCGTCTGGTCTGATAACACCAGTGGACGTTGTTGCTACTTTGGGATCATTAGGTTCATTCAAATTGACAGTGGCAAATGTGTTGAGAAAAAACAAGGTCGAAAGTATTATTGAACACAAAAAGAAGAAAATCATTATGTTTTTGTTTTTAATTCTCATATTTATAACACTTTATGAATTATTTATTGAATTTTTAAAACTTGGATTTTTTTGTAGATATGCTTTTTAAGAATTTTGAATATTTAAATATCTTTAGGACTTATGAAAAAAGAGGAATAAACTGATCCTCCAAAAAAAAATATAAAAAATAAAATAAGGTAATAAAAAAGATGAAATTACAGGTTAAAAAATGGAACTCTTTGAGTATTAGGGAGTTCTAGATTTAAATTTTTATGTATTAATCAAGTATTTATGAACAGTTAGAAATTAATCAGAATAAGCATAAGAGTTAATTATAAACTTAGTAGCGAAAGTCAAGGTAGTTTCAAGTTACGAACTAATATCTCCTCAGATAAATGGAAATATCATTTAATGCAAACATTCTTCCATTCTGATCTTCTTCATGGCTTTCCAAATGACCAAGTATATGAAGGAGTAATAGGTAGAATTCAACAGTTAAGGCTAAAGTCCGTAGATTTCTATGCAGGTAAATCATTAACAATCAATGGTCTTAATGAATTTAAAGCTGAAATACAAAAAATAAAAAAAAAAGGAGTTAAGATTAATTAATATCCAAAGAAATCAATATCGCACCGATCAGACATTTGAGGATTTTGTCTTTCATCGTAAGGTTCATTTTCATACATATCCTTTATATAAGGTTGAGCTATAGCGAATGCCTCATATGAAGTAGCACCATTCGTTATTTCATCAAAGAATGCATCAACAAAAATCTCCTCATGGTAAAAATCAGTGGGTGGAATATATTCATCAAATATATGTCCATGGGACTCTGTATCGGTGCAAGTCATAATGATATAACCATCTTCATCAAAAGCTTCGATAAATTGACCTGAAAAAGAGCTCCCTACCAAGACCATTTTTCTCGAGGATGGAATTTGGTCTATATAATATTTCAATTGTGTAGAAGTAATCCAATGGTCTGGATGCAAACCAAAAAAAATTATGGAAGAAATCCCCCCCGTGTGGTATCCCCAACCAAACAGGTAGATAAAAATAATGTCATTTTCATTTGCAATATCTGCTACATCCGATAATAGATACGCAACGTCCTCTTTCCTTGGGTTCTCATCCTGAAATATATAATGAAATCCTTCAGCCCATAATATTGAATAATATTCTGTACGCCACTCACCACTCATATGTCCATTCCAAATGAGGACGGCATATTTTTCTCCATAATCAAATGAAAATGTAGTCGGTGGGCTTTCTACCGGAATACCATCAGACGTTCCCCCTACTTTAATGGTATGATCTCTCGTAAATGGGAAAGGGATAACAAAATCTCCTCTAATATCTATAGATTCACCATCATCTATACTATAATTCAGATTATCTATATTAGTATGTTTAATATCAACAAATATACCTTCTTTGCGATTAAGACCAATAGTATAACCAGGTTCCCAATCAAACCCAAATGCGTCAAAGTACGCTTCTCCTTTAGTTAAATAATCATCATATGATGCGATGACTAGTTTTGACGTATATACATAAGAAGTCTCGCAGGGAACATCGGAATATTGTAACTCATCATTTAGATACCAATCATAATACCCCTCAGGTAAAATTGAAACAAAGTAAATTCTAATATGATACCACTTATTATACGACATAGGCGCTTCATTTTCGCCTGAATCTATGATTTTTCCATCTCCCATATTTAATCGAAAGATAATATTATTTTGGTCATCTGTAGCATAAAATAGAATTTTATCAACTGGTCCAGTATATTTATTTGTCATCAAAAACCAGAAATCTATAGTAGCTAGGTATTGTGGAGAATCAAAGGTATGGCTAACTTTTGTATAATAATTTCTATACATATCTTCTACATGTAATACTTTGTTATGGATGACATTATTAGTGTCTGTATAAGATCCTTGGATTTTACACCATGAGTAGGCGGATGCACTGTCAATGAAATCAATCGCTGTTCCAGAGGTTCCATCAATTTCATCTTCAAAACCATATGTTCCAGGATAGTATCCTTCCATTGGCTCCGAATAACTTGCTCCATCAGCTGGGGATGCTATCGCGATTGGATATAAGCGAATCAGGTTAAATCTACATGTTGGATTTGCCGGATAAAAATATATGCATGACGCTATTATTTTAACTACTTCTTTTCCATTAGGACTTACGCTCCACGATCCTTGCCATGTAGTACCACCTTCAGCACTTCCATCTTCATAATGAACTTGAATGCTGACTTGCTGGTGGAAACTTAGTTCTATGCGGATTTCATTCACAGGGCCAACATTCTCATCAAAAAAGAATACTACTTTAAATTCATATATGGTAAAAAACGGTGGTATATAGGTAGACTCAACATCCCATTCAAAATATAATGAGTCTTTTTCCCATAAATTGTCGAGACTGCCGCCACTGTATGATCCTTTTTTACCTTGGTAACTAGTCGGGACATAGGATATAGGATCATCCGCATGTACTTGTTGAGGAGCAATCCCAATTAGTCCAATTAGAGTTGTTAGTAGTAAAGTTATCAAAATCAAAAAATGTTTTTTTCTCAATTTTATCACATTATATATGTTGTAAATAGATTTTCGAATTTCAGTTTAACAATTATGTAGGATAGTTTTTAAATATATATGTTAAAGATTTAGGGATAGAAAAAGCTTGAAAATTTTATAAGATGCCCTAACTTGAGATTCTCGTGAAAAATGTCATTCCTTTACTCAATCCGAAAGAGCTAGATCCCATGCTATACCGATATAGTATAAAAGTTTAAATACAGCGAATAAAGATCTATATTGGTATAGAAAAAGGTAATTATATAGGATACCGTAAAAAGGCATAAATTTAGGGGGTAACCCTTCGAACAGTGAGTCAAATTATGGGAGTTAATATTGTTCGTGTTAGAAGAACTAATATGGAGTTCAAAAGATTTATTAAATGTAATAAATTTTACAGTGGAGGATATTTAACAGGGTTACCTATGCTACTACATAACAATTGTGAGTATTTAAATCAAGAGTATGATGAGGAGATAGGGTAAGAAGATGATTAAAGAGAATCATGTTTCTGAGTCAACGCCTACATATACAACAAGAGATGAAGATGTTCCTCTTAACAAGGTTAAACTAAATCCACAACAAAGAATTCGTCAAGAAACGGGAAATTATAAGTTGGATCCAGGATTTATTGCTACCAAAGAATCTATGGGTAAAATCGGACAACTCCATCCAATAACCTTAAATGATAATTATAAACTCCTGGCTGGGTATATAAGATTCCTAGTAGCTTACGACAGTGGGTGGGAATCAATAAGGGCAAAAATCTATTCTAACCTATCTGAGTTTGATGAATTATATATCGAATTTATAGAAAATAACAATCGTAAGAATTTTACTTCCTATGAATTTTATCTAGGTCTAGGCAAGTTAAAAAGGAAATATGAAAAGACGTATCCTGTTACAAAAAAAGGAAAGTATATCCGTAAAAACCCAGAAATTCCAGATCACAAAACCATAAATGCATCGGATGCACTTATGTTTTCATCTCCCGATGCATTCGTAGAGAAATATTATAAAGACTTCGGAATTGCTAAACGAACAATGTTTGTTAAAACTCGTATAGCCGAAGCCATTTTAGATAATAAACTTGACGAGCAGTCAATACATTTAATTAAGGAAGGAAAAATAACTCAAACTGAATTATTAGACCGTTTAAGAAAAATAGAAAACAGAATGATAATTAAGAAAAAGCTAAAAGGGCGCTTTGATATATCTACGAATTCTATCGAGGATGCAGACAAAAATGATACAAGTCTACTAGCTACAGAATTACAGCAAATTGAAAATGTCCATAATAAAATAAAGACAGTTGAAAACACCATAAAAGAAGAGAGTGGTAAGCAATTTATGGAAGCAGGAAAGAACTATATGAAAAAAATGAAACAAAAATGTAGACTTGACTCTGTAAAACAGGAATCTCAAAAATCAAGTAAGATGCAAACTAAGAATATTAGCTGTAGCAAAGATAAGGACGAATTAACAATAACACAGCTCAAGGAAAAAGATACAAAATTGTGTTGCTATTATTGCTCACATGTACGCATCACACGTTGTTTAAAATGTGAAAAGAACTGTTCGACTCTAAAGTGTTCTAAAGGGAATGAAATAAAATTTACAAATAAATGTAAAGATTTTACCCCATAATTAGTCCCTATTTAAACCTGTTCGTTCCTTTTTTACGAACGTGATTATTTTTTCTACATCAATAGCTTCTGTTTTTCTCCTATAACTTTTCTGGCTTACCCGACGCCCCTATTATTAAACCAACTATTAGTACTATCACTCCAATCACAAGTTCAATTGGGAATAAAATAATCCACACATAAGAACTGGAAGGATTTAACATAAAGGTGATAATAGGTGATATTAATGCTACAAAAATTATAAAGAGACCTACTTTGGTTATTTTGTTCATAGAAATACTCTTGTTGTGAGTAATACATGATTACTGAAATTTTTGTTACCCTCTGTAATTATTCTTTATATTTAAAGATAAAGTTAAGAAAAATTGTGCTAAAAAAAAGAGAGCGAATAAGAGATAATAAGGATCACAGGGGGCTGCTTTGGAGTTACCACGATGTTGTAAATGGGAATATACTTCGTAAAATGCTTATGAAGGATTTTCTGTTTTTATTTCTGCCAATTTCTCGAAGAGATCGCCAATCTTTTTCATGAAAGTGCTTTCAAACTCAGAAATTTTACAATACGCGCTCTAAAGTATTTTGATGGTAGTATCATTCATTTTTTTAGCTTTTATTTTATCTTTGGCTGATAACATGATTATTGATTCATATATCCTATTTATATTTAAACAAAAAACTTACTATTCATTGTCTTGAGATACTAAATCGTAATATAGTGGTTTAAATTGTTGAGTAAAAAGTTTCTGATTCATCCACTTCTTGTCTTTAGAGTTCCATTTGAGATTCTTTAGAGGATTATACTCTTTCAAAAAGTCTAACCCACCATAAATAGATTCTATTAATTGAGAGCCATCTATTAAATCATTTAGAATGCAATAATCCTTAATTTCTAAATACTCGAATAATAATTTAAAGATTTTTATAAGTTCGTGAATATCACATCTCGGCAAGTATAATTTGATCATGAGTCCATTTTCAAATAATTTCTCTTCAGAAAACCCATGTATAAAATATTCACCCTCGATTACATAGATATATCCATAGTTGAACCAACTCACTATTTTGATTATAGTTTTGTTGTTTTTTGGGTCTACGTTTGGTAATAGTATATATATCTTGTGATGGAGATCTAAATTTTTTAAGGAGAGGTAGGGAAAGATCAAATTCTTCTTTAATAGAGAGATAATGGAATTTATAATTGAATACTGTCGTGTTCCTAAATACGATTTTACATCAAGCGAATTCCAATTATATATAGAGGTTAGAGCTTTATATTCCTGAGAATCGGGACCATAAACTGATGAGCTTGATACATTTGTAAGGCCAAGCTCTCGTAACTTAGGAATTTGAACGTCATAATCAGGATTAAAAAGGATGTTTTGCACATAGATTTTAAATCGATCCTTGTCATACCTCCACCCTTCAGGACTAAGGTTATAGTCAAAATGGAGGATTTGGTAAACTTTTTTCACAAAAAACCCGCAATATTCTCGGATGATTTTTTTGGATTTTGCTAACCAGTGGAGATAGCGAATGGTGTTTGGAACGCGATAGGGTATGATATATTGTATGAACATCGAGATCGAGTCTTCAATACATACAGGGTGTTTAACCTTAAGAAAGGTATTATGCAAAAGAACTTTGAAATCAACTTCGCTTATATCTGTTGGATGAACATAAAGGAAATATTGACTAAATCCAAAGTCTTGGAAGGTAGGTATTAGTTTTATTGATTTAATAAAATTAGTAAAGAAATATTCTTGCTTATATTTCTTGAATTTGTCTGTATCTTGAAGTATAGTATTGAGGTTTAAATGAAAATTCAATAATTTAGTAAGATGAGTAATAGAAAAATCAGTATTCTCTTGAAATACACGGGCATTGACAGTACTTACAAAATTTGCCATATTCTTTTCTTTTGACCACAAGATTGCTTTAGATTTATGACTCTCCTCTTCAACATACTTCAATTTGCCACCAAAATTTGTTCGGGTAAATCTAAAAAGTTGCTCAAATAGATCTTCTGTATAAAAGAACTGTCTTGTATCAAAGTCATAGAAGTTTCTAGAGGTTAATGCTTCGAATTTTCCACTCCAGAAATAAGGCTTTCCGTAAATAATGTTTTCCTTAAATGAATTATATAAAATCGAGAGTAAAAGGGCTTTTTCTCTAACGGTTAAATAGGGAACATAGATTTCCAAATATATATAGTTAGTATTAGAGATATAGCTTTCAGAATGAAGTATAGATAAATTTGGAAAATATTGTTTTAGAGTTGTTATTACATTCTTACTTTCTGGTGAATCAACTAAAAGCAATTCAAGAAAATCTTCCGTATGTACTGTGGTGGGGAGGGTTCCGATGAATTTTGGTTGTATAATTGGGGGTATAGTATATAAAAATCCATGTATAATACCATCTACTTCTTTACTTGTTATTTTGTAGGGTTTGTAGTTCATGTAAATTTCTTTAAATTTCTTGTCTTTCTCCTGAAAAATCTGTTCAATCAAGGGTTCTTCCTCAAGAATCTCTAATAGTTGCTGTACGTTAAATAGTTTCAAATTATAACAGGAATTAAATAGATCATAGAACAGAGTATATCTCTCTATCATCTCATCATAATTTTGCCGAGACTGGAACAAAAGGGGAAGAAGGTGTCCATAAACTATTTTCTTTAATTCGGTATTTTTCAATTGGGTATTTACTTCAATGAGAGGAGAAATAGAATACGTTTCTATGAAATTTCTCAACTGATCAATGTTTTTTATCGTGTGATGCTGAGTTTTTACTTTCTCTATTTTTTTTACCACCAGTAGCACATCTTCAAGAAACGATTTAATATAGAAGAATCCAGATGTTTGATTATTTTCTATTATCCGAATCAAATCTTTTTTTAATTCATTTGAAGAATATAACCTCTTCACGGTGGTCTTTAATGTTTTAATGATAGCCCTTTGGGTGGTAATCGTATTTAGTAATTCAATCTTTAGAGTCTGTAGGGTATCTGCTCTTCTTTCAAATCCAAACCCAGTTGAGCTATAAAACCGTATTTGATCGAGAATTAAAAAATCGAGAATCGAGAGTTCTGTAGTAGTATTCTTCTTTCCATAATCTGTATGGAATTCAATTTCAAATTGTTCATTATATTCACGATGATTTGGATTAATGATCCGTTGCGTTTGAGAATATTCACGAAAGTAGTTTAAATTCATATAAAAATTCAAATACTTAATTGAAAAGATCTGGTGTTTAATCAGATATCCACTATTCTTCAATCTCTCAATAAATTTTAAAAGATCATGTAAATAGACATTTGGGATAACAAGTTGTCCTATAGTATCAACTGCAAATCCATTATAGGCAACTTTTAGAGCAACTAAAAATGGAAATAGATCTATAAATTTCTGAATCTGTGGTTTTGTCAGTCGTGGATTAAAGCGGAAGAAAAAGGTAATAACTGAAATATTGATAGTTTTATAATTTAACTGGTAATTAGGTGCTATAAACGTTTCAGTTTTAATCCAATCCATATATTCAGAAAACTTTTTAAGACTTAATTTAGTTTGTAATTTACCACTGTCTTTAAATTCTTGAAAAGTTTTTTTAAAGCTTAACAAATTCTTATATTCCTTTACTTCGTAAAAGATTTTAGCTATACATCTTATGGTTTCGATAAGCATATCATCAACCATCTGGTGTAAGAAATATTCCTCGTATTCGCTGAAAAATATATCATGAAAATATTCCATCTTCTCATGAATTAAGGAAACATTTTCCTGGAGATATGTAAAGAAGAACTGTGTTGGAGTATGTGATGTTCTCTTCTCTTGAAGCTTAAAAAATCTAGCTAACCGATCAAACTCGCTTAATCTATCGAATCCAAATGATATTGAATCAGATTGTTCAAGATTTTCTCTAATGAGAGCTCTCCATTCATTTACGAGCTTATGTTTGGAGAGATCAGTCATTATTATTTGATTAATTACCATCTGTACAGATTCATAGTCTACTAATTGTTCAGGAACAAAAAGATTGTATATTTCTCTTAGTAAAATGAAGGGTAAATACTTATGGCTATCCTCATTTACTTTTATGAACAAAATATCATCTGTAATTTCTCTTGTAACCCCGATATTGAAAATATTTTTTATAGCAGGTAGTTGTTCTTTCCGCCCTACCGTTAGGGTAATATTTTTATATAAAGGCTTAAGGTGAAGATAGTCTCCTACTTCAGAAATAAGGGAACTAAAAATATGCGGTATCTCCTTTATGCCTATCCCTTTGGATAAATTCTTTAGTCTTTCGTATAAGGTGTCTGAAAACATACCACGATGGATTGTATATTCTTTACCTTTTGTTAAGATTGTAATATTATTTGGTTTTATTTATAGTATTCGTCTTCAAGATGATCTTACTTATTTTTGTGGGGATAAAAACTTATTTTTGTACATATGATGGGGTTTGAACCTATCGAGATACTACAGTCGTTTCATAAATACTTTTTTTATCTTGCGAATATCAGATTTTGATAGTTGATCCTCTTGCCCATGGATAAATGTAGTGAGCCTCCATACCGTAAGCTGCCTAACACGATTATATCGAATTACAGGGAGCTGTTGTGGAGTTGCTACGATATTGTAAATGGGGATATACTTTGTAAAATGTTTATGAAGGAGGATATATACAATGAGTCCCGCTCTATCAGTTTCTATATGAGGAATCTTTAAGCTAAATAACTCATCTTCCCAGTCTTTCGCTTCAATAATGAATATTCCGGTGGGCCCAATTACTACATAATCAATATGACATGATTTAATCGATTCTGAGGTCTTATGATGGGTAACCTTATAAGGTAAGCGTAAAAACTTATTCTTTAGGATGATAAACTGAGAGGGTAATTTATGGAGCTCTTCTAATATAGTGTCTCTTTTTCCATTTTTCTTAAGATACGCTTTGGCACACATTTTCTTACCCTGAGATTATTATTTTTAATCTATTACCTTAGTAGTTTGTCTTAAATAGAGCTTGCTAAAAATACATAATACGTGAGATGTGAGTTCCTTTTCGGTATAACAGCAATTATTGAGTAATTTATTTAACTTCAGAAGATCTTCGCGAATTTCTAAATTTCTCAGTACAATGTGGCATAGCTCATCAATCACATCTTCAATCGTGGTAGAAGTAAGGGGATAGCACTTCTTGAGTGTGAGTAATGTCTTCCTGGTTTTGTCACATAAATTTATCTTTACCATGGTTAATAAAACCCTCTAATTTAGAATCTTCATTATATTAATGCCCATTAAGAATACTGAATAATCCTACTAAATACAAAAGACCTGATACAAAAGCTTCTGGAAAATCTTCTGTTAGCTTTAAGAATTCGAGAATCGCCCTATACAACAATAAATACTGGCTTCCCTCATTACCGGAGTTATCTGTAAACCCAATTATTACCCTATCATAGAAATCATCCATATAAAAACTTGTTTCGACTTTGTTAATATTCTTCCACCAAATGTTATTACAAATATTATTATAAATATTATTACAATTGAAATATGGTCAGTATCATATTTAAATATTATTACAAATATTATAATATTAGTAAGTATAAAAATAAAATATAAAAGGTATAAGCTGAATTTTATGAATGGAAAAACCACAAAATACCGAAAATATGAACGTAAAGGTTCAGGAGAGATCATAATTCCCATATCCATAGCACAAGCGCTAAATTGGAAAGATGGAGATGAAATAAATATGCTTTTTGAAACAAAAAATGGGAAAAAGGGAATCTTCTTATTTAAAAAGGATTAGATGCTTACATATTTTCCCGAGGGCTCTTACAATTTTAAGGATCCATGAAAATAGTTCGATTTTATAAAAGCTTTTATCAAAAAAAAGCAACCTATTTATCCAGATCTTTTAGAAATATTTAAAAGAGATATCTTGACCGTTTTCTGTAATTCGACATAATAAAAATCATCAATATACTAATTACTCCCATAATAAGAGCCATGTGATAACCTGGGATAGATTCATCCGATACACCATCTGAGATTTCAGCATAAAAGATTGTCAGAGAAGGATCATGGACCAATTTCTCCCCACTCCATTCGGGATAATTTTGAGTTTCCATACTGAAAAGGTCATCTCTTACCTCAAATGACGTATCAGCAGCGACATAATCAGCTAATGAGAAAACAGGTGTCGTCAAGGGGTTATCAAAGTATGAATTAACTCCCGCATAACCAACAACATTTTTATGGATACTGCTCCCTCGAGAAGTAAATTCTGAATCAACTCCAGAACTGGGGAAATCGTAAAGGGTATAATTTTTCTTTTCGGGTTTTCCCATATTAATCTCAGCAACAATGGCAGAATTTGATTCAAACGTAAATTTATCACGTGGAACACTCAATGCCACTTGATCGACTTCATCTATATCAAATGACGATAAGAAGAAATTATACTGAGGGATCAATAGTCCATATCCTTGAACTGCATTATAGGCTGAAGCATTAGTAAGCTTTCCAATACCCCAGGTGATATCAAAATCTGCTTGGGTATTGGTAAGGTTGAAATCAAAATTATAGGATAAATTGGTCGGACAAGACTCTGCATAAGTAGCATTGGAGGAGGTATAAAAATTCTCTTCAGGAACGTTGATAGAGAGTGGGAGGTCAGGATATTCTATGCCCCATGACACATCTGCTTCAGAAATCTCTGTTGGTGGAGAAAATATAATAGTAGATGCCACTTCATCAATAGTTTTATCATAGGGTCTATATGCCCATTCTTGAATGGTCATTATACTTGATTCCACTTCTTGATATTGATGTATTGCCATGGGATCAACTGTACCAGCCCACTCTGTACTCGAAGATAATCGAGGATATTGATTGATCTGCGGCTTATCTCCTACAGTGTATATTGAATTATTATCATTATCTTTATAGATAAAAAAGTTATGAAACAAGTTTGCCCAAGCGACTCTATCGTTCTTTTCTGTAGTATACATCTGAATTGTGAGGAAA
Source organism: Promethearchaeota archaeon (assembly GCA_048940605.1). Classification (GTDB taxonomy): domain Archaea; phylum Asgardarchaeota; class Lokiarchaeia; order Sigyniarchaeales; family SOKP01; genus Loki-b32. The sequence continues at coordinate 43,050 of JBHLOJ010000001.1, read as the reverse complement.
AGAGGGGCGACATATTCTGCAGACCAGTAAAGTCTATAGATAAAGGGATACTCTTCCTCGGTATTGTTATAGGTAGTATTGATCTCATCGAATAAAACGTCTGAATCGGTCCATGTATCGATAACTTGTCCTGTAGTGAGGTTTATTTTTTCGAACGTACTCTCAGTAGAACGACGATTTTCCTCATAATACTCATAATGCTCAAATTGTTTGATAAGATAACATTCATATTCAACCACACCTTTTTTGAGAGCAAACCACATTAATTTTACTCCAGATCCGTAATCTATATTAACACGGAATACGTTATAATTAAAATCTATTGTCGTATTTCCAGAATTCGTCATGTTTGCGAAACTCGTATAGTTTGCATCAAATTGAACTGTACTGTACCTTTTAATCTTGTATCCTTCCACCAAGTTATATTCGATAGTATGGACTGTATTGTAGACATCTGAATAGCTTCCAGAATAATTCAGTATGAATGACTCATCTTCCCATACTAGCACATTTGGATAATTAAAGGTGGTCTCCTGCCATGAATATTTTACCTTCGGTTTTGGAGCTGAGATCTGTAATGAGGCCTGAACCATTAAAACGGGAGAAAAAACACTTAACAACCCTATAATCAGAACTACCGTGCAATTTCTTATCCTCTTATTTATTTTTATTCACCTGAATTTTTTCATTTTATTTGCTTAAAGAGAAATTATATTTTACCCATATATAAACATTTTTACGCAATCAACATTGTTGTAGAATTTACCAAAACCCAATTGGTTTTTACCACAAAAAGTTTCCCAAATCTTGATCATTTAAAGCTCCCCGTTTAAGATCAATAATAAAACTTCTAACTCCTCCTTCCCTTTTTCTGTTAAGATATAATTTGAACGCATTTCCCCTTCTACAGATACTTTTGCACCTCTACAAACCAAACCCATCTTTCTTAATCGACGTAATACTTGGTAAGTATTTTGGGTTCTTAACCCAGATTCCTTAGATAAGTGAATAACTGTTGATTTTTTATTATTTAGTTCTCGATAGTATATAATTACCATAATAGCATAATTTCTTTTGAAAAGCCTACTCAAAACTAGGGAAACATTAACATCTTGTGAGATAATAGTCATTTACATCTACCTCTTTTTATTAGTTTTTTTCTTTGCTTACAATTTAGCTAATTTAGATCCTAATAAACTCAACCTATTTAAAGAAAAAATTGAAAAATGAGTAAGTTACTTTGTTCTTTTTTGTACACAGAGGTGTGCAAAAACTATCACCTGAATTTATTCATACCGCTTTTTTGGTAAAAAATACAATCTTGTAGATTCCGTAGAATGATTTAAATATCAATACGACATAGTAAATTTTAATCATAATTCAAAAATCGGAAAAAAGTTGAAAATACCCATTATCATCGCCAAAAGGATGATTTCTGGATTCAGCCAAAAAGGTGAGTACAGTGGCTATTGATGGCATTCACCCAAATTTTGAGCTCCCTACTAAAAATAAAGTAGAAAACGACCTTGTTATAGAAGTAGATACTCTTTCCGATAAAGAATTTTTTCACTTAATTGTTGTAAAGATAAATCCTAAGTTTAGTACTATAGCTAAAAATCAGCTAAATCATTATTTTAATCAAATTAAGTATCATCCTGAAAGGATTTCAATTTATATTAAAAAAATTAAGCAACTCATCAAATTAGAAATGAAAGGTGTTAAGAATGAGTAGAAATAAAGAAAAGAAAAAAGTCTATACAGTGGTAACGAAAGACCAAAATTCCAATGTTACATCTTCATTCGCAGATTTATATTATGAAGATATAAAAAAATTCATCTATCTCCTTAATAATGTATGGAAGGAATATGAGCACCAAAGTAATTCATTCTTTCTAGATTATATCTCTCAAATACCGATAAAACAAAATGACTCTTTACCAGATATAAAAAGTATTCCTCTCTTTGAGGGAACCAAACAAGAGAAAATTGATTCCTATCGTGATCTTTCATCAGTTCGACGGCAACAAAGAGTGAAACTTCGACAGTATAAAGAATTGCAAAGATTATCCATTTTAGACCGGGAAGGGCGTAAAAAGTTAGCAAAAAGAGATAAAAAAATCAGAGAGCGCGTTAAAAAGATTTATGGTTCTCAATTAGAAGAGTTCATTAAAGATCATCTTAAATCTAGTTGCTTATGCTATAACAACGATGGTGATATTGTTGAATTTGTCCAATTGAAAAAAGGATATAAACACATCTTTAAAAAATTAGGATATAGCAAAAAAACTCTTAGAGACCTTGAGTTATATGCAGAGTATTATAATAATTATATCTGTACCCAATCTATAAACGTTCACTCAATATCATATAAAGAATTTTATGCTGTTATTGAAAATCATTGGAGAGAACAGTTGGATAAATTCTTTTCAGGTATTATCATGGTCGAGGGAAAGGAAATTTTTCTTCCCCAATTCCAAATAAAACGAAATAGGAAAGTGAGAGAACTACTTGAATTTACAGGCTCAACTAATATTACTGAATTTATAGAAAATAAATCTAAACACATAACGTTGTTAGAGAAGCAAAGATATTCTGCTTTATTTATTTGTGATCTCCAAAAAATTATAGAGAAGATTGCATCTGAGAAGAAAAATCTTGCAAATGTATTCTATCTTATGAGGAACGAGAAGGGCTATAACTCACTGTTAAGAAAAAAAGGATATCCACTTACTGTTATCAGGAAATTTCAGACTCTGCTCAAACAGATAGAAAAGAAATATAAAACGCTCACATATATAGAATATAGCAAGCACCTTGAAGATTCCTTGTCAGAAGGGGAATATAAGTTTCTAAGAGAACAGAAAGATAAATTGAAAGCGTTCTTTAAAGTAGAAGGAGAAAATGAAGATCCAAAGATTCGGAGCAAATTAAAAGAAGATCTTAATGATGAGATAGCTCCAATTAAAATAAAGCACGGATTACATGTTCTCAGTTTAGCACGTCATAGGAAGACTGTAGAATCAATTTTAATGGAAAGGTTAGAACACTATAAGACTAAAAAAAAGACACTTCAGCATCTCAAAACTTCATTTTTTCAAAACAAGGTAAAATATATAGGATTAGCTTTATCGATTCTAGGAATGGTCTTACTTGCATTCTTTTCTTTCACCTCATCAACTACGATTTTCTTCCCTGAAGATATTAAATTTCTATTTTTTCTCTTACAAGTTGGTCTTGCTTTCTTTTTTTATCTGTTTTTTAACGGGTGGCGGATAATAGGGAGAAGGCAGATATTATTCTTACCATTGAGTTTTATCCCGCTTCCATGGATAGGATATCTTTTATTTACGGAAGGGATAATAACCTATGCTCAGATACTTCCATTTATGAATATCTGTATATGCTATCTCGTGAGTAAAAATTCTCCTGAGATTATTCCTAAAAAAACTCATCTCCTAGAAGACGTGGAAAAAATAACGATTAAGAGTGCTATACATAACCTACGATATAAAGGAGCAAAAGCGTATCACAAAAACAAGTTTATGATATTATGGATACTCTTATTTCTCATCTCAATTGCTTCTGTAGGAGTGTTTGTATTGGCACCACAGTTTCAGCTTATCTGTTATGTTTTTATTTTTAGCTCTATTATTCTCTTTACTTTCAAAAGTTCGGTTTATATTCGGTGTTATTTAAAGGCTCGACAAAAAGCTGAGCAAAGAGAAAACCCAATCCGAGAAACCTTATTAAATCCAAAAGTAGTTCGTGCTGCTTTATTAATAGTAATATTTTTTAATATTTTTACCATATTTTTTTCGATAAATTCCATATCATCTATTAATTCCCCAGATCTCGTGTTTGCGAGAGTTTCACAAGACCAGAGACTTCACCCCGCTTCAATTGACTTCTCATCATTAGAATATTCCTCTTATCTCGAAGATTTAGATGATCTATCGATAAATGACGAATTTATTATTAAATGTAAGATATCCCCAATACTTGGGGTGGCTTCGCTTATACGAGTGCGATTTATCCCCCAAAAAGTCCCCCCAATAGAAGGATTTCGCCTACAGAAATATTATGATGTATCATCAGAGTATGTAAACGGTCCTAAAAATGATTATGAAATGATTACTCACGTCCCACTTAATACTTTAGATCTCGCTCCTGGAACTTATAAAGTGGAAGTTTATTATAGTGAATTAACTGGATTTGGGTTCAGGTCTGCTTCTCCTCAGACATATGAAATAATCCTTGGAAGGGATGACTTGCATGTAGTTTCTAATGAGCCTTTCCCAGAACCAATTGAAGATGGGTTTAATTATGCAGGAGTATATACCTTCGAAGATGAAATAGAGGGAAAGCTCTGCTGGAGAATAGTATATGATGGACAAATACAAAATTCGGCCCATGAGAACGTTCCATTGGATAATCTCGATCTCTACATTGAAGAAAGTGATCGTTTTATAAAAATTTCGAATATTAGTACTGATAAAAAAGGCAAATTCTATTATAGCCACATAGTGTATGGTTCAATTGAACAAAATTTACTAGTAAAAATTGAATCTTCATGTAAGAGTGAATTTTATAATCCCTTGTCTCATGTTGAGTATGCGGGACTTGAAACTGATATTCATGGAAAACGTTTCTTCCTAGATAAGGATGACGATCATTATCCAGATTGGAACTATGATCTTTATGATTTATTAAAAGTTATTGCAAGTTATTCTGAAGCACCACCTTCTTCTTCTCTCGCGTTTATGGCTGAGTTTGATGAGGGGAGTGGTAGTACTACTAGAGAATTTATAAATGATTTAGAAGGAACCATTGAAGGTAATTCGACATGGACTACTGGAAAGCGTGGTTCTGCATTATCATTCGATGGCACAGGAACTGATTTTGTAAATTGGAGTGATGTGCTGGATAATGATCTCGATAATGATTTCGTCATTTCTGGATGGTTTTATCCCACAGCTTTTATCTCCAATGAAAGTGATAATGGGATTAAAAATGTCTTTTTCTCAAAAGCAGGGATTATAGAAATAGGCGTAAATGAGACAGGATTTGCGGAAATTTATCTCAATACTAATTCCGTAGAAGCAAGTGCAACTTATGGGTATATTGGAGCTGTGGCGCTTAACTCTTGGAATTACATTGCTTTGCGATTTAATAACTCTGGAAATGATGTAGACGTGCTCATTGGAGATACATGGTGCCGATCAGCCTTAGGTGTAACCGCAGAACCGTGGAATAGTGGTGGTACCCTTAAAGAAGGAGGAGATCTTATTATTGGAGCTGAAACCTCCTCTTTCTCCTGCTTTACAGGGATTTTGGATGATCTTTCAGTATTTAATACCTCAATGTCTGATGCCGAGATTGAATCTCATTCAGGTGGACCATTCCTTGCCATTGATGTGACGGTTTCTAGAGAAGATGGAGCAAGCGGATGGACGCCAATTACCGTATCAGGGGAAACCATCAGTGGGTGGTTGAATTATGAATGTAACTCCACGGGTAAGCCAATAGAGTTGCTTGAATTTTACTTAGCAGGTACGGAACCTGACTTACAGAACCCTACTCCTGAAGAGTGGAATCTCTTTGCTTCCTATAGCTATGATGATGGGCTGTATTCCTATGTTGAGGAGAGTTATAATTTACCTGATAATGGCACTTGGTATTTTGTGGCAAAAGCAACGGATGATATCTCAAACTTTGTGTATGATTATTATGATATCTATTTTGAGATTGATCATTTTGAAGATCTTATTAATTTCACCTATACAGATAAGGAAGGAAGGATTAATCATAACTCACAGATAGGTATAAATATTGAAGATGAATACCAATGGCATATAAGCTCTTTAGATGTATATATTAACGAATCTGATGAGATTGACTTCTTAACATCTATCAATTTTACCGAACTTGCTTCAGACTATTGGCTAGTATATCTAGATTCCTTATCAGATTGGGTGTCCACTAAAGGATTAAATCCCGATGATTATGATGTAAATTTTATTATTGAAGCAAATCTTATCTACGGATCTGGATTTCCATATTATACGCATAATTACACCTTAGATCAGGTTATCTTAGATATCAATCCTCCTCAAATGACGCTCTTTTCTGATGATCCCTACTCTCTCATCCTTGGTAACACCTATGATAATATCCAGAATAATTTAGTTTCTATGGCTATTAATTCCACTAGTTTAGATTTCTGTAAAGTTAAATTTGAATATAAATATGAAACGCCAACAACTGCTACGTGGAATAATTATGGAACATTTTATGCCAATAATAATTCTCTAACTGAGATTGTGTTCAATATAATTAATTTAGCAGATGATAATATCACCTTTCGATTTACAGGATATGATACCCTATTTAATGAAAAGACCATCTCAGATGGAACCTATTGGATTGTGAAGGATTTCAATAACCATGAACTTTTTGCAATAGAAGAGCTTGAGATGAGTAAATTATATGGTCTTGATCAAGAAGATATGGTTGATATTAATGTAAAGGTTATTCCGTTTGATAATGATATTACAAAAATTACCCTAGCAACTAGTTATGAAACTTTTACTCTCACCAATATTGTAAGTGAGCAAAATCATATTTATTTTGAAGATGATGGAGCTTATGATCCCGATATAAAATTAAATTCTGCCTACTATAATATCTTCGGCTCTGATTTTACCATTATTCCTATAGAAATAAAGCTCTACCAAGGAACAACATTTATCACCTCGAAAAAATTAGATATCATTGCCACATCAGAATCATTTAGCGATATCGTGGAGATTTCTAATATTGATGTGAATATCTCAGCGGAGACTAGTAATATTTTGATGAGTTTTGCCAACAATTCTAATGCATATAATAATTCTCATAAAATTCCTTTTGTGGTAAAAAACTTGCCTCCTGTACTTAAAGTGTATAATTCTTATGGGGAGTTAGTCGAGATTATTGAGCTGTCTGCAGAATATGACTACGTGGAAAGCGTAAATTATACTGAAGTGCAGGTTTCTGAGTATAGATTTACTTTAGGTATACCAAGCTTACCTGGAGGGGATGAGGTATGTTCAATTGAAGCTGTTAAATTAAACGGTTCTTCATACGAATTTTCCTATTTCATAGATGATCAGATTTGCATAACTCTTTTCTCCCAACAAGACTTAGATGGAGTACACAATTTTACCATCGATTTTGGGATATCAAATGCGACTCATTCAGTAAATCAGTTTATCGGTTCGTATTCGTTCCAATCCTTACCACAAGATAATTATACTATGATAGGGGAATTTTATGATATTTCGGGGGAGATTTCTGCTTATACCATTCCTCAAGTGTTTACCATTGATTATCAAGGTCCAGAAATTTATCAGCAATTTGACGTTGCTCATCCTATTAATCCCGAATCTGGTTCTATTTCTTTTATTATTGACGATTTTTCGGGAGTTGATAGTTATTCATTTAATAGTTCAATAATAGGGTGGTGGGACGTTGTAGGGACTACATATACTTATTTCTTCAACGATACCGTAATTAATGAAGGTCTTACCTATATTCAATTATTTTCTAATGACACCTTAGGATTTGAGACCGAATTTAATTTTACCCTTTATTTTGATAGGACCCCTCCAGTATTCTCTGGAACGAGCATAAGTAATAATGTGGTAAGCGATATAGTACAGATAAATGTAACAGTATCCGATTCTTTAGATTGTATCCTAGAGGTTGAGTTTAAAAATGAAGCATCTGGGCTCATTACTACTGCTATTGACTATTCCTTAATTGAAATATCTAATAACATATGGCAAATTATCCTTGATAGTGCTCAATTATCGGATGGGTATTACGACATAACATTATATGCTTTAGATCGTGCGGGAAATAGTAATAACACCATTATTCACGATATATATTTTGATAATGTGTTTTCTGAAATTACACTATTTGAAGAACACATCTATGCTGATGATAAAATTATCTATAATAACACCATTTCAGAGATTATTTACTTTAATGAAGAAGAATATCTTACAATAACTGCGTTTGATGAGATTTTTGACAATTTTGATTGGTCTCAAATTGATCAAACACTCGAAGATCAGTTAGGGATTAAAAATATCACCTTCTATTATACAAATCCCTTAGCGTGGTATAATATTAGCATTGTTGGATCTCTTGATTATGAGCAATTTACCTATGAAATCGACGGGTATGGAGATCCCTTCACTAGCACCCAATATATCAAAAGTATTCAGAGTATTAAGATTGGAAATTATACCATCGATAAATTTACCATTTTGCTTGAAGGTACCTCCTTGTTATTACAAATCGACTCTCAATATAGATATGCTTTATCTTCTGCCTTAACAGGACAGATTTATGCTCAATTTTACGAGTTAGTTGAAAATGAAATTGTGCTACAATTCAATAATAATTCTAAAAAATGGGATTTAAAATCTTCTGGGAATTATTTTAATATTTCAGAATATCTCTCACTTGAAGAAGGAAATGAGTTTCTCTTTTGGCTAGGTGTTGAGGATGGCCTTGATAATGTATTTATATCTCATAAAATGACAGGTGTTTTCGACAATACTATGGAACAAGAGCCTGTCGACCAAAATGTATTTGAATGGTCACTCGGTACCAATTCCACGGGAGCGGGTATCATTATATTCGGCTCTGATGTGTATCTCGATAGCACCATCCAAGTTAATGTATCTTCAGTGCTTCCTACTGCTTTAGGAGAAGTAGATGTAGGTAGAATAATGATTTATGGTTCTAATGATACTTATATCGGTAGAGCCTATTATTCTGGAGCAGAAGATATATGGAACTATTATTGGGATGGTGATCTGCTAGAAGCACTTCCTCCCGAAAATTATAGTCTAAAAGTTCTTCTTTTTGATAAAGCAGGAAATTATCTAAATCATTCCCATAGTGTAAAATTATATGATTACACTCAAATTAAATTAATATCTGATCTAGTATTTGGTCATATTTTTGAATATAACTCTTCAGCACTTTCCAATGAAAACGATATTGAGGGATACATTGAAAATTTTTTTGGCAATGAAGGGCTGTGGGATATAATCGCTCAATATTATAATCCCCTTGAAAAAGAATGGGTGGAAATGCAAACTGATTCTGCAACTATCCTTTCGAATGGAAGTTATTCAATAACATGGGATATTTCCGAAGATGCTTCATTTATGGCTTCCATGTATGGCTTTTCCTATGAATATTTACCCCTCCAGGTCACTCCGGTAAAGAACGCTGACTTATGGGGTTCATGGGGATTATTTCGTAGTAGTAATGAATGGCAACCAATCATTATATCCGAAGTAAGCTCTAATATAGATATTTCTATCTACAAATTTGACAATCAAACCGGATGGAACCTTGATTCCTCGCTCAGTAATGAAAGCACCATCGCTTCAATCCAAGATCAAGTATTCAAATTATGGGATGTAAACAAGGATAAATCATATGAAATCATAAGAGTATCTGCTTCACAAATTGATATAATCTATCTCAATGATAATTTAGATTGGGTTATAAAAGAAAACGTAACGCAACTTTCAGGTTATAATTATATTACATTTGATGTGGAATATGATGGGAGTACCTCAAATTCCGTGTTGATCTCCATCCAAAAAGACACGTCAGAAGTATATTCCATCTGGAAATACTGTTTTGATACCGATTATGACCTCACCTATTTAGATGATCGCCATACACCCCTTAATTTCCTTCCAACATCAGTAGAAATTGAAAATTACTTCTCAGCATCAGATAGAAAAGCAATACTGGTCGGAGGTCTGATCGAAGATGCCTATTATTCTCAAATATTTGAATATAATTTTAAGTTAGAATTAAAAAATGTGATAGCAGATTCAGTTTTAGGTAAAATAGTGGTGATTGAATATGATAAGTTAAACGGAATTGATACGATTATCCTTGGTATTGAAAGACTTGCGATTGGAAAGATGGATGCAGTTAACGCCTTGAGGAGAAAATCAGGAACAGAAGAATGGACTGATTTTGAAATAACTGGATTTGATGATACAAAGTTCAAAATAATAGATTTAATTACCATCGCAGATAATATTTTAGAAAAATTAGTAATATCTTCTGAATCTGGAATTTTTCAGACCACCATATCCTATTCAGAAGATGCTACCGAAATTGTAAGTCCTATATGCTTTGTTTTCGAAGAATACGATAAAGCAGAGTTATCGCCTTCTTATTATCCTGTAATAGTCCCTGAAAAAACACCAATATATATAGTTAACCACGTATATTACAGACTTGCAGGGAGTAATGGATGGAACGAGTTAGAATTTAATAAAATAAAATATTCTCAACACGAAATTCAACTTGATTTGCAATCACTATGGTCTACTCTTACAAACATTAAAATTGCATTCGCATTTGAGTCGTTTGAAAGCGAAGAACGAGTTGCAATTGATCCTTCCTTTCAATCCTATTCAGGTACTTCTGACACGCAGCTGATTTCCGCTTCTGGTATATTTTTTGAAGATGCCAAACTCCCGTTTATGTGGTTAAATCCAGGCACCAGTTATACCTCCCCTTTAGCAAATTGGCGCCTTCTCCCAGATTTCATGACCTATCACTATAGCCCTGTGATCTCTGGGTACGGAAGTAAAGTATTCTATCCAGAAGAAGTGAGAAATGAATTAAGTGGAGATTATGTTACTATGCCTGAATTGGAAAATAGCTTAATTTCCTATGGGAATACATATGAATCTGGAGAGCTTGCCCAATACCTTAATTCAAAAGACGATAATTCGCGTGAAGATAATTTTATGAACAACTACATTGATGCTGCGTTTGCTTCAAACCCCTACATGAGTGAAACATACAATTTCTCTGATATGTATTATTCGGGCATTCATAACGAGTTAAATTCAAGCGGTTTGTATAATTATTATGACCCTGAAGGTAGTGCGAATAATGAACAGTATGTATATGTGAAAAACGATTTAGCAGACTTCTCAGTAAATAATTCTGAAGCAACTCAAGTATATAAATCTGGTGCGATCCCGATATCTATTTCAGAGGAATATTTAAAGAGTATATCTTTTGTTTATGTTCCTTTTTCAGGAGGACACATGTCAGGAACCATAAGTGATACCTATTTTGATGATACAAATTATGTTACTCTCCATCCTGGTGGAAATGGTCAAACGTCTTATATCAATATATTCAGTTTTAACATTAATGATTCATACAACAGTGATGACTTCTATTTGAGTTTTTATTTAGAAATGGAAGTTCCACAAGCAACTGGAGAATTAAAAATAAATGGGCAGACCTACGAAACAGGAGCAACTATTGATTGTAATCGAGAGCTAATTCAAGATATTACTAGTATCTCGTTTTATTCCGGTGGGGAATATGGATATTCCGAGGCGTATTTATATTACTTTGAGGTAGAAAGGATAACGACGGATAGTTCGCTTATGCAAAGCCCTTCTGTTTCAGAGGTTGAGATTACGATGCTCAACTGGAGTCAATATATTACCAGTGAAAAGGATGAGGATGGAGTATTCGGCTTTCAATATACCTATAAACTACCCGTTGTAAGCAGGGAAAGTATAGATTCAATTCAGCTCTCTTTTGATGCTTCTATAAATTCTATTTCATTCGAAGGGGGCAATTATCCCTTGTCTATTCAGCTGTGGAACTTTGTTTCTGAAGAGTGGGAGTCTATCCCCTTAGTATCGCTGGATTCCTCCTCTACCTATATCGAAGATGAGCTCTTTTATGATTTCTGGACGTGGCATCCCGACGGCTCTTCACCCCCAGACGATGCGTTTAGACCTGAATGGGGTACATTAGGGCATAATAGAATAAATTCCATCAGTTATGGTGCTACTTTCCCTGGTGGAGTAGATTCTAATGGGAATATCGCCTATGATAGTTCTTTTAGCGAGGGAGGCTCTTTTCTAGTGAATGATGATACTGATCCCCAAATTGTACAAATTTTCACTGAAGATGGGAAAGTTATGTTTCATGATGATAATGACTTTCTCGGGGATGAGCATAATGTTAACAAATTCCAGCTTCAAAATATTATTATTAATACTAGTAGTTTTAAAACTACATCAGAAATCTTTCCAGATTATGATACCGCTGAAAGTTTTACTCTCACTTATTTTTATGACTATTTTGTGAATGATTTACACGAGTTCAAGGTACAAATTATAACCGAAAGAGAATCATCTCAAAATGATAATGATGACGCCTATCTATGTGTTGGGAGTTTTAACACGTATACCCATACCTCTTCTAATTTCTTGAATTACGATGAGTTTGAGTCAGTAGCGATTAACGGAGAGCATGTAAGTGAAAATATTGATTTTACAAGCAGCGGTGTGGAATTATACGGATATAGCGGATTTAATCTGGTAGAAGATCCTCAAACCATTAAATTTAAAGATAACTTTTTATCCTCTTCTTGGTCTTTAGAAGGGGTGGCTGAAGATACTATCTATTTCCAGAATCAGTTGGCAAGCGACGCGTATGTACGATCACTCTATCCTGATACCAATTATGGAAATAATCAATATTTAAGCACGTATCTTCTCGATTATAGTTATCATTTTTATTGTTCCCAAGAACCCAATATCTTTATAGGTTCCTATGTGTCTGGCGATAGACATGATACACGTGAAGATGATAGTGAAATGTATCGAGTCAGCTCAGTCCTTTCTGGTCCATATTTTCAAAAAACAAAGGTTAGGTATGATGTTGATACAGGATTTAAGACTGCTGACTACCATTATGACGTAGCTGTGGACAAATTATCCACTATTACTATTAGCTTAGGTGATCTTAATGGACCTCTTGAGGAAATTGAATCTGCTTTTGGATACTCATTATCGGGCACGACTCGAAAAGATAATAACCCTCCCGGGTATACATATATCTGGGTAGAAACACGGTCGAGTTATAGTCATACTACTGATGTCGATTTGCTTACAGGAGACGATGTGATGGAAGAATTCGAGACCTTTATCGAAACCGCTTCGATTGGGTATCTTGTTCATGGAGATAATGATGAGTGGGAATTGGAGGCAACTAAAGGACAAAGTTATGGACTTCCACTTTCCTTATATTCAACAGGGGCTTTTGTAGAAAATACCATTACCTGGAACAATGGGAGACCCGCAGAGGGAGGGCTTATATCTACTCAACAAATTAGTGGTGATACAATTTCGTGGGATTTAGGAGATATGAGTTCTGAAAATCAATATTTCAAAATTGATATAAATGAGTATGGCGGTTATGATTATGAAGATCCTGTGGTAAAATATACTATTGGAAAGATGCATCAGGGGGGAGGGATACTTTACATGCAAACAAACATAACTGAAGCACTTACTCTCCAAAATCATTATGCCTATAATGTAACCATGACTCCAAATGATCAATTGGTACTGGTATGTACCGCAAATACAAATGATTCAATTAAATTAGCTCTTTATGATAATAGTATCCTTGCACACGAGTTTACGGTTATTGAGAACGGAAATGATGACTTTTCTTCTCAAGTTATCGTATTAGAAACCGATACCTCATTAACATTTGACCAGCTGAAAATAGTTGGAGAACTAGATAGTGAGGAATCCTTTTTGGTAAATTCAATAACTATGATGGAAGGGGCAAGTATAGTTGATGTGAAGCTTTCAGAGGTTCAATTTACCGAACAAGCGGGAGTATTTCCAAGGATCTATAACGGGATTGGAGGATCATCGTCAAGTTTCGCTCATATAAAAGATGATCAATACTATATTATAGATTCTACAAATGAGGATTATAGAGCTTCAGTTGAGTTTGAGTTTATTATTGATGATGCTGACTGGGATGATGTCGATTCTCTTCAAGTTATGCTTATTGGTAATCCAATCTTAGAAGATGCGAGTTTTTCAGTCTTAAGCACTTCCTATAAACCCATAAATTATGTACAAAACGATGATATGCTCGTATTTACAGTCTCAAAAGACGATTGTGCTGCTTATGATAAAGAGGAGGGAAAGTATTATTTTACATTCTTAATAGAACATGATGCGAGCTCTAGTTTTCAACTCCAGATTGACAAAATAAGTCTTATAACACGTAAAGATTGGTCGGCAGAACATGACCTCTATCGAGCAGCGTTTACTTTTGAGCGTTTAGGAGATGCCCAACAAAATGACAACGTTACAGTTGCCATAAGTGATGACATCTATCTTAACATTTCTGACAACTCATTAAATAACGCAGGTACAGAAAATATCGTTTGTTTCTATTATAATTATAGCAGTCAAAAATGGAGTGCGTTTATTAACAATGAAATTGATGATAAACTAAATCTTACCGATATAGATCCTACGATGGCACCTCGAATTGAATCTCGATATAGCAACGAAAATCAGGGAATTCGTGTACATAAAATAGAATCTCATTATTATAAGCAGATTAGTGATGAGATTGATTTTGAAAAATATAAATCATTAGTATTGAGCTATAAAAACAAGGAAAGCCATGCTGATAAAGTACTAACTAACAGTATCGATTCTATGTTAACTCCTGAGAATCTATTTACCCAACTTTCTGCTGATGTGGATATTATTTACAGTTTTAATGATGAAATGACAGAAGACAACATCTTTAGCTATGAATTGGTTCCAACCTATATTACTGATTACAATGATAATATTAGTGCTTATCATTATAATGAGACAAGTCTTCTAATCAATACGGTATCATCATTAGTAAACAGTACAGTGACGTCCTTCTCCGGAGATGCTATTAATATCACTGGTACACTATCAAACTTAAATGATATGTATAGTAATGATGTGGAATTTAATACCACCTGGATTACCGAACGATATGATAATGTGACGGCGACAAAATCGGCGGGGGTTGGGACTCCTAGCACCGCTACAAATTTTGATATTCGAGACGATTTGGCATGGAGAAATTATACAGTTGGATCGCTCACGCAACAATTAACAATAACGGAAGAATATTCCTTTACAAACCTCCCAAATTGGACTGCCACTGCAGTTGATAAAGAACTTGAACTACAAATATTTTGGGATTACGCATGGCAAACATCCAGCGGTTCGTGTAAGATATATGCGATGAATTGGGGAGATCCTGGAGATGGTGATGATACCTATGAAGAAGTAAAAGAAATTACATCGAGGGGTTCATGGGTAACCGAAACAATTTCTCTTTCAAGCTCACATTTAGAAAGAAATTCTACTGCCTATGAAGTAAAAATCAAGATCGAAACGCAAGGTACTGATTCTGTTAGTCCTTATTGGAACCTTATTGGAACTCGGATCGATTATATCTATTTAGATTTCAAGAAAACCAATGCTCAAACTTCTACAGTTAATTTTAATTTTAATAATTTATTCGATGGTAACAATGATTTTATCATATATTTCCGAGGAAAGACAGACGGGTTTACCTCAAAATTACTTGTAGACGGCAATAATGAGCTTTCCTTTTCTTCCACGTATTCTAATTTTGAGTCTGATTTTCTAGGGAACATTGATTCCGTTGAATTGTGGATTGCTGATGATGGAGAAATCTTCCATCCTTCTTTAGATGATAGGAATTTAATATTGGATTATCTGGTGGTAACATGGTTAAATCAACCGGTAAACATATCGGTGATAAATGAGCCTATCTCATTAGATTCGTCATTCTCACATCACCAAAACAGCTCCAGCTATATCGATTCAGGAATGTATGATGATCCATTCTTTGGGAAAAATACCATTCAGTTTACCCTAAAAAACACCATGCAAACACCTGTCTTTGGTCGTAATAACGCGAACGCTTACGTGGACTTGGAATTATTAGAGTTAGACCTCGACTTTGAGGTATACCCTAGTAAATCGCAAACACCTTCCTCATTTGTATTAGACCATATTGACATAGAGGGTAATAACGCCTCAAAATATCCGCCTTCAGTCTTAGAAGATTATTCTGAATATGCCACAAGTCGTTTTAGAAACAGTGCCATGGATGATATTCAAATCCCGCTTTTAACACCTATAGTTTTGGATTTTGGACTGCAAGACATGGAAGAATTTGAAGGGGGAAGTTTAGAACTTGCTTTAGACTTGGATATTGCCTTAGATAACCGAAAAACCGATGCGATATGGAGTACTCGATTTAGGTTAGTATATTATAATTATTCGTCTCAACAATGGCAAGATTTTAACGGAATTCTTAGAGCTGAAAATGATGGTGTTTCTCAAGATGTGTGGAACCCTGGTACTTTTTCAGACAATCATATTTGGTATTTACAGAATGTGAGTAAAAATGAATATATCCCCATCTCAAATACAAATGAGATTTCAATTAGCAATCCAATTACCTTTACCACCTTAGATAATCATACCGTCCAAAATGGAATTATACAAATGGCCTTAATTTCATATATAATTCCAAGTAATTTTTCAATTGATTCTGATCACAGTAATAATTATTTTGTCTATGAAAGAGCCGATCCGAAAGTTCCTATAACTATTTGTCAGACCGTAGAAGTTCTTGAGAGCGTGATAATCGCAGAATCACAAGAAATTATGTACCCTCAGGCGACTCTTAATGTTAATATGCCACTTGACGAGAATTTTAGGGTAAACGTTTCCTCTATAGAGAATCTAGGCGAGATCGTTGCCGTAAAAGGGAGTTTTATCGACAGTAATAGTATTTTTTATGAATATCCCATCTTTTCGTACTGGATTACTTCTGAAGAGGAGCTTGTGTTTAATTCTCCGATGAAATATTTCTTTACCAATATAACAATTGATTATATCCCTCAAATGACTCTTAACTACAGTTCTGTTGATGGTAATTGGTATTTACCCGAAAGTTTTGCTAGTGGAGAAGTAAATTATACAAAACCATTCTTCATTTCGAATCTATGGGTAAATACTACGCTCTATGGAACCTATGTCCATCCTAATGTTGATGTGGGCTATACCGTAGGAATGAATGAGGACGGAACGTTTGTTCATTTCACCGGTTCAGTCGATCCTTTAGCACTAGTAAAAGGTGATATCCATTTTGGGAAAGTGAATAGCAAAAATCTCTATAGATTTGCCTTACAAGACGAGTTATTATTCCAATACAATATATTGGAAAGCACTACCAATTTCACCGGAGGTTCCTTACACTTAGACTTGAATGCAGGATTTAAAGATGTTATATATTCGGAATTATCTCAAGTGTCATGTACAGATTATAGACTAACTGTTACTATTAATAGATATAATCCAGCAGATGAAACAACAGACCTAATCGGAACCGCATCTATTAGTTTGGATAAGTCATTACTCGGATTTCATAACTATGATCTTACCATTGATTTGGATCAATTTGGATTTGATACATCAGAACTTGAGATGCTTGTGGAGGCGATCTCTCGTGGAAGCATCTATGATCTCTATATTACAATCGAATCTTCTGTTAGTAACTGCAAAGTAGATGGGAACCTGTTTAAAGGAATATATGGTTATGAATTACTTTCTGCTCATTTTGAGATCGAAACTGCTGAGTCCGACCTTACCCTTAATGGTGAGGAGGTAGAAACTCCATATATGCCCATTTCTCAAGAAAGTATATTGCTGACCAAGACAGATGCTTCAACCTATTCATTTGGTCAGTTAATCTATGATTTTGGCTTTGAAATTGACGAAGTTCGCACAGATAAGGATGTTTTATATGAAGGTAGTGATTATGAGTTTGATTTGAGTGAAGGAATTATTACCCTAATTAATACCTATAGGGATTATTCTGGATTTTTGTTCGCAGATATTACCTATAAAGCGTTTGAGTGGAAGAAAGGTTCTGTATCCTCACTAGATCCTATTACTCTTACCTTTAATAAAGATTATAAGGAAAATATTACCAAATTCTTAGAATTTGTCGTTCAATATGATGCCATTCCTGGTTATGAAATAGATAAAATTGATAAAACCACAGGACGTTTGGTATTAAGTGATGAGGAAAAAAGTGCCGCTCTATTAACAATTTATATGTATAACTTTGTTGAGGAAAAATGGGATGAGGTTAGGTTTGTGGTATATGACGATTATACAGGTACAAATAGCTTTTCCTATGTAGTTGATAGAAATTTTATCGTGTTTGAAAATTATTTTAATGAGACAACCGGAGATCAATTTGAGATTATAGCTGTGTTTGCCGTTGAAGAAGGCATAAGTGATTGTTTTGTATCGAAAACTCATTTTGATATTACTTCCATTAATGCCAGCGTCTATTATGATACTCCCGATACGGAACATATGATTAATCCTGAAGTTGAGTTTGATATCGATCTTACCGACTATTTTACTGATGATTCTGTGTATCTTGAACAGATAGAAGTCGATCTCATGTACTCAGGTGAAATCGAATTTGATGACGCCTTTTTATTCTCTCAATATGCCTTATTAGAGGAAGATTATAATTTTTATATTCGAAATAATTATCTTGATTTTGAAGAATTTTCTTTAGAAAACGATATTTTTACCCTTTCTCGTGAGCAAATTGATCAACTTCTATATCATGACATTGAAAATGAAAAATATTTCATTAGGGCCAAATTAGAATACGATTGGAATTGTATAATCGAGATGAATTTGGGAAGCAGTTCTAAGCTTGAGATTGTCTCTACACTAAACTTAGTTAAATATGACCTTTCAGTTGCCTATACGTCCTATGAGACTACCCGAATTTCAGCTCAAAAAACAAATATTACATACGATCTTGCCGAGATATTTGGGCCTAATTATATTGAGACTGAAAGCGGTATTTCAGTACTAGAAGATGATACTGAAGCTGATATTGGTATCCTCGGGGGATATTTACGAAATGCAGATACTCGTCAAAGACTCATGGTTCGCCAACAAGTCTTTTATGAGTTTAATGAGAGTACTTCAGGGAATTTTAATATTTTACTAGACCAAGAATATACTGATGCTAATTTACGATTCTTAATCCCTCCAGGGAATCTAATACAGCCAGAAAATTTAACTGAACAAATGTTTGAATCCCCTGAGCAACCAGAAGACTTTATATTAACTAACGGAACTTTTCAGACGCCCTATGGAGAACTAGACACTATTGATGCGAATTATTCGAAAATAAGCTCTGTTGAAGATACTGGTCATTATTTTGCCACCTATAGTTTTAAAGATGAAGAAGATGGGACTTCTGGAATTAACATTGATTTTGTTGACGATGCATCTATCCCTGGTGGATTTTCTGCTGAAATAGAAGGAAGTTATCTGGGACACAATAAAGTAATTGAAATGCATGATGGCGGTTATGGTGCTCTTACTTTAACCCATGATATCGATCCCGACCAATCCTATGGTACTTTTGAATGGTGGTTAGGAACAGGACCTCAATCAATAGGAGGACAAGCTCATTATTGGTTCCTTAGAGATTCTTCTGACACCTCATTATTCTGCATTAGACAATATACCAATGATTGGCAAGTATATGATGATTTGGGATGGTATACTATTGAACCAGACGTTGTTACCGCAAGTACATGGTATCATATGAGAGTTGATTTTGAAACGACTACGGGAGGATATATGGGACTATCTCAATATTCTTGTAGGGTGTTTATTGATGGGGAAGAATATGGAGCCTTTAATTTTGCTGAAAATGATACTGTAGATAAAATATGTATAAGTACTCCTACTGGAACCACTGTATTTGATACCTATATTGATGCGGTCGGAATGACTTGGGATTCTGTTTATGTTATTGGTGATAATAATAATTCAGAGAATCTTTTAGATGTCCAAATAGATATGGAAGTTGATACCGAAGACTCCGTCGATTTCCTTAAATATTCATACAAAACAAATGAGTCTGCTGTTATAGATTTAGATATATGGAATTGGACGTCATCCACGTGGTATGAAGTAGAAAGTGTTATGAATACTGTAGCGTTTGACGATACATCATTTGAATTGGGTATTGATAGTTCTTATGTCAACTCTACAAATGGAGTGAGAATTCGATATCAAGGGTTAGCTGCAAGTCCATTTCAATTAGAGATTGACAAATTAGGTCTTAATCATTCTTACCACTTCAAACCGTTTTTAATCAACAACACCTATTTTATGTTTATCACAGATAATGAAGTTACTTCTGTAAAATTTTACTATTATAATGGTACGGCAGACGAGTTTATAGGCAATATGACTCACCATCCTTATCTAAAAGACGTATTCGAGTACACATGGAACAATACCATAGAGGATACTGGTGCTTCTACGAATGATACCGTTGAGGTGATGTTCTTCCTTACGGATATATTAAACAATACCGGTAGTTACCGTTATAACTTTATTGCTGACTTTACCAAACCAACTCCAGAAATATCAATAGGAAATGGTACAGAAAGTTTTGAAAGCAATACCGCAGATCCGACTACTTCGCTCTCGTTTTCCCATGGAGAACAGAAATTGTACACCGAACTGGTGAGAATAATTGATAATACTATGGGCTCTACCTCTAGTTGGGAAGAATTTGACTCGAGCCAATATACCATGTTGGACGATTTAGGAGAAATACCTGCCAATTTTACGATTGAATATAAGGTAATCGATATAGCAGGAAATGAGGCTGTAAATACGACCTATAACGGAGATACGTATTCTTATATCAATTTTTCACGAAAGATAGCTATTAGCCTAGCTAATGATACGATCGACCTGAATTTGGGTGGAAATCGGGAAATTTCGTTTGAAAATACAGAACAATTTAATAATGTCGAGTATCTTGATGCCTCCATTAACGGATTTAATTATGGAACTGCTTATTTGGATAATGGATATTATAAACTTTCTTTTGGCAATGAGAATTCTGTAGATACCCTTATTGGCTATTCTGATTCGCTTATTTCGGAAAATATTTATTCCTCCATTGATCCTCTTAACCACATATCTTGGGAAGTCCAAGAAGATGGTATGTTTGTTGCGGTACAACATGTGCTTGTTGATGAAGATATCGTTATTATGAACCCTATCGCGTACACATCATATGCAACTTTAGATCTCGATCATTTATATGATAGGGAGTTTGGGTTGGAAGATTATATCCTTTTAGACAGGGTATTTTATTTTAATAGCTCGGATAATAATAATCTTGTACACTTAAATACCTCTGAACTTGATTTTATTGTTGATACAGAGGGTATTGTAGAGTTTCCAGAATTTTCAATTGTTCACGAATTATATGAAAATAATACGGATGTATTGGATAATTCAATTTATTTTGAGTATTATTCTGCTTCAGAAGTATATAACCAACTTAGTTTGTCGAACGCAGATGGATTTTTCATTAATTTCACCATGCCCTCGGTATACTATGACCATACAACTATTGAGACGTTAACGATCAGTTTTAACGATATATATGATAATGCGTTCCCTGTTGGATTTTATGATGTTGATCTCCGTAAATATTTCTTAGATAGTGTAAAGGCTGATTATGAAGTAGAAATATTCGGATTAGGTAAAATGATGTCAATTCCATTATATATTGATTTAAATAGAATCCAAATGTCAAATCCCTATGATTTATTTGATATGAGAGCCTTGGAATCGATTTCTATTACTATAACTGATTCGGAACGATGGCCAGGATCCTTTATTCAAAATTGTTCAGAATATTCTGTTATGAACTTACCCTATCAAAGGGTAGGGATCTTAGATTTCACATTATATAATTTAATTAGCGATGAGATCACCTGTGATGAGAATGGTCATGTCCAATCTACTGTCAGATTTACCTCGCCAGATTATTACGATTTCTATGCTGAAACAACTATTAATATCGCAAAACTCGATATTGAGTTCACTAATGTAAAGGCTTTTGCATATAGCAAACAAATAACGCCTCAAAGTACCGTAGATATCGAATATTCGGACTTTATTGAAGTGAATTATAGATGGAACGATACGTTAAGCCCTGTATTACTTAATAGTTTGTATGAAGTCCCTGTCACGCTCATAAATACCAGTACAGGAGAGGATCTTGCATACGGTATTGGTTATTGGGTAACGAGGGGAGATGTGGATTCATTATCAGGATACTATTCGAAATACTATTACTCTCGATTTAAGGTTCCCATACTTTTATCGAGCTTCAATGTTACATTTGGCTCCCATGGTACACCTATTTTCAATATTTCGTTTATTGATGCTCCTACGTTTATAATAAACGTTACTCAAGAATCTGTTTTTGAGAGTGATCCGATTTATCTTCAAGAGACTACCTATGAATTAGAATATGGGAAGGATCTCGTACTTGATGGCGCAATAAGAGATAATGATGGATACCTCATTGAAGATGAAGTGTATGAATATAGATACCAAGAAGCTCTGGATGGTCAAACGGTACACCGCTTAAAAGCAATCTCTCCTTTTGGAGATCCTGATTATATTGACAGAGAAGAATTTGCGATCTATTATCTAAATAATAACTTAGAGGTTGTACCCCTCTATTCGACGCTTAACGGAACTTCTTATTATGAAGGAGATATTTTAGATTATCTTAACCATCCAACCATTAGTTATGTGGATAATGCCTTTTTATTAAATATTTATTGGAAGAAAAATGCTGATAACTTTATCGACTATGATACCTATTTGCTTGTTACCTATAAAGCAGTGAAAGGAAAAACAATTACCCCCTTATCATATAGCACTCTTGATTCGTACGGAAATGATCGTGAGGAGAATTTAGTGGAGATCCCGTTTGCAAAATATGATATGGCCTTAAAAAATTGGATTGTAGAAAATGATTTCATCGAAGAATTCATTATTGATAAACGGGTATTATATGAAGAATTTGAATCTTCGAGTATTATAATTGAAGGACCTGAATATGACGAAGGGCAGATAATTCAGACAGGAATAATTGATCTGGTAAATATCTATGTAAATAAAAGCAGTTCTGAAGAATTTGAATGGGTAAATAATTCTGATTATACATGGTCAATCAATCAAAACGGAGAATTAAATATTACTGGTCTAGATTACTCTTCTGGAGATGTCTATCAAGCGTGTTATCTAGCCTATTATCCAGTTCCAATTCCCCATCCGTTGGACGATTCAGTTTCACAGATTTATTCGATAAAAGTGATAAACGGGACGGGATATGAATATGAGTTTGTCGCAGACCAAGATTATACCCTTTCTGAAGATGGATATTCCATTTACTTCTATGATATTTATAATACCATCCTCGAGAGTGGAAATTTTAGCATATATGATGAATTTTTGATTAGTTATCATGCCCCACTTACCCGAAAAGTTGATTTAGGGTTGAATCTATTACTCCTTCAGCAAGATTCACAAGGAAATGATATCCCAATTGATACAATTAATGTCGAGAGCATAGGGATGTTTTCCTACGAAGCAATCCTTAAGGAATCCGGGCTTTCCCTTCCATTAGGTGGCGGAAGAAAGCTGGTTCATATGGCTCTTGCTTATCTTCCCTTGTCAGTATATAATAAGTCCTCTAACTCTTTAGTGACTATTGAGTATGAGGCTGATTCAGGTGAAAAGCGATACTCTCATATGGAAAGCAACAAATGGGTAAAACCGTTTACCATTATTACCATCCCCGAAAAGATTAAATTGATGATGGTCGATGATATTCGCCAAGATTTTGTATTTGACCAGGAGTTTGATAAAGATCGTGATTATATTTTCAATTATAATCCTGCGGAAGCGATTGAGCAAGGTGAAGAGTATACTCGAGTAATGATAGATGCATTGGTAAACGAAGATTATACGTTTAGCTTCCAACTTACAAGAGATACTGAAGGAACCATCGAAAAGATAGAGAATGAAGTAGTATGGCTTCAAATCGGGCTAATGCCTAAGAGTAAGTCTAAATTCTTAAATACCCGAGCAATAATTAATGAATATGGTATTCATCCCTATTTTGAAGCGTTGGGAACTGAAGAAATTACCTTTAGAGGTCCGGGAACAAGTGAAATCAGTACCAGTAAAATGTTTGGAAAGCCGCTCACCTACGAAATTGATGGTTATGATACCAATTATACGTCCTATGGGCCTTATATATGGATGTGGAGCGAAACTAATAGTGAAGGTATCGCAGAATTCTCTGTAAAATTCGATCAGAACTATATCGAAGATTTCATTGATATTTTCGGTTTAGTGGAGGGTATTAATTCCGTAGAGGATGTGGTGCTTTACATTAGGGCATTCAATAGTTTTGATTTTGACTGGGATGATTTAGCAATTAATACTCCCGACCAATACCTCTGTTCAAAAGATGGGGATGTATATGATGGAAGGTATCAAGCAAGTAACTATACTAAATCGCAATTTCAGGATAGTACGTATGTTGAAGGACTCATCCATCTCCATAAAAATCATATAACTGTTGCTTCCAATGATTATTATACCTATAGGTTACCTGATGAAGATATAATTGACCAATATGAACCTCTAACCCTTCATCTTTACGTCCATGAAGCAAATCCCATACCAGATGGCATGAACCACACACTTGAGTCAATTACCGCAATTCACGACATTGCTGAGTTAGAATCTACCGGAAAGAGTGTATTTGAAGATGATTGGACCTATTATGCCTACATTGATTTCATCAATCCGGCAGGAAATGTGGTAGAATCGCTCTATAAAGAACTTCATGAGACCATTAATAGTGGCTACTTTACCTTAGATAATGAAACAATGGTATCAATAATTAATAAAACAGGACCTGGTATTTCTTCGATACGAATACAAATAGCTGAATCTGATAATTATCTTGCTTCTCCATATTTATTCGTACCCCTCGAAGTTATTGGACCAAGCTACCTTAAATTTGGAGAGAAAAACACCAAAATTGACTTAATCGATCCGTTTATTAGCGCCTATGGAAGTGCGTTTGATGGGGAAGACTATGCTCCCTTCGAGTCGAACTATCCTCACTTGATAGGGACTCTCTGGGTGGATGCTAACTTTAGTGGTACTGGGACTGAAGAGGAGAAAGAATTATCTATTGGAGATTATGTTGAGATCAATTTAATGTGCACCTTACCTGATGAGGAACCATTCCCACTACGGGAAGGTGTGATGCTACGCCCCGTAAATAGAGAAGGACTGCTAAAATTCGACATCGGATTAGGTCCAGAAGATGCCTATCTCATGTCGCTTGCATGTTCTATTAATTTAAGCTTTAACATTGATTACAATGCTTATCAGATCTTTAGTGATAATCGCGATGTCGTCATTCATTTACTTGATTTACGTTTAGAAGAAAATCCCTCATCGAATACGCCTAATGCCATTTGGTCGCTCTATGAAAATGATTTTGATTACGATACTTCAGAGCTTAAATTTTCTATAGATTATGAAGATGAATCAATTGAACCTGATACTGGAGCAATATCACTGGGAGGTACTGAAAACGGGGTTGATTATGGGCTTGAAGTAGAATATACCTATGATCCCGAAATTGATGAATATGCACTTGATAATAGCAGTGAGTTACTTACCTTGCTAGAACTTGAATCCATTACGCCCTTAGAAGTTAGAAATGAAAGTGGAGATGAGGTTACTGATTGGACTATACCATACTCTGGTTCTCAATACAGCTTACAAGCGCAATCAACCGTTCAATTTGATGATTTTGATCCCGCACCGATAATTAAAAATTATAGCTCATTTACTGTTATCTATAAGTTTGATTTTGATTTTGATTCTAAAAATTATGCAAATATCACCTTAGGACCAGGTTTAGAAAATGATTTAAATAGCAGTTGGATTGAATTTGACTTGGAGGATGGATTCCTTCCTGCGAGCGAAGACTTCTATTCTCCTATGTTTGTGCGATATAATCAGACAATTATTGGAGATGGTGATACCGCAACTTTCTCTTTAGATTATGGTATTAATAATGTAGATATTGATGAGTGGGACGATAATTATTTCACAATATATAATAGCAGCCGTCAAGGTTATAGTACAGGAGCATCTAATGGGATTCCTCAATTAACCTTTTCACCAATAATAGCTAGTGGAGATAAAGTGTATGTAATTTATGGTGTACGTTCACAATACGAATTAGGATACGGATTCCAGAAAGTAGGAAAAGCCTATAGCGATTCAGTTCGGTTAATTTATAATAATCAAAGCGCTAATGAGATAAAAGGTAGTTCAGGACCAATCAGTTCCTTAACATTAGATGATCCATCCTTGTATATCGGATTGGACAATTCATCGACGGAAACTGTATTGGAGTTATACAGCCTTCCGTTGTTATGGGCACCTGAGATTAATCTTTCGATCAAATTAGATCCTATTATCATGGACCAAATTGATAGTTTTCCAACTGAAGACAATATGCTCCTTGTTAAATTTTATTATGTAGCTACTGGTGGTTATGGTTCTTATTATACTGATACCATAGAGCTTATGTTAAATTATACTGCAATGGAACCAGATTTAGTTTCAGAAACCTATACCATTCACTATAATAAGGATCTACAAGGGCTTTATGAGGCTTTTGGTGCAGGTTCGCTTGATCTCTATATTGCAATTTCCCAAGAGAGCAATAATTCCAACTATATATCTTATGTAATTATAGAAGATTTCACCTATCTCTGTGATGAACATCTGGTTGAGATGTATTCGACCATGCCCCTTGATAGTGAGGGTAATCTTGATGTAGATGCAGTAATTAATACCCCTCACTTTTACCAGATTCTATCCCGACCATTTATCGATGATTATTATGGCGAATCTCCTTATGATCTATTGGAGGATTCAGAAATTACCGTAGAAGTTGAAGATTTACCATATTCCAGCCTTGTATCGTTGGATGGAGTGTCTGGTGATTACAATTTCAATTATCTCGGTACGATGGAAACATTGGGAATATCTTCTGAGAATTTTTACATGATTCCTAACTTAGCATTATATACTGACGCGTATGACATAGATGAAGTATTGTATCAGGATGGTTCCGTTAACCTCTATTATGGTAGTGGCACAGAAGTGAGCGGTGAATATGATTACCATAAAAGGATCTACATGACCTATGAAAGTGGAAAAGTAGACGATTATGAATCTTCCATTTCGAGTGGAGTGCCTACCTCATGGGAAGATACGTTCAATGTAACTGATCAGTTTTTGACCACCCACGAGATAGATGTGTCAAGTACTATATTATATCATCAATTATTCGACCTTACAAGTGATGTAATTGATGATGGTAGTCTTTCGGAAATTTTGGGAAATATTACGGGTGCATATTTCGGTATTCAATTACCAGATGAGGTAAGTATAGCTCATATTAGGGCAATTGGAGCGCCCTATGAATATGATCTTTCTGTACAGGGATTTCCAATAGGAAAGTATTATGATGGAACCTATTGTCAAGTGCTAACTTCAGGTACGTCTTATAATTTTGATACCAGAGCAGATACCCAAATAATGAATGGTACTACCGATTATTCCCTTGAATTTGCCACAAATGGCAGTAAATATTTAGTATTCTATCTTTCAGAACAAGACGCAGGAGATTATAATATAAGTAATAAGATCATGGTGGATTACTGGGTTTATTATACCTTTGCGGAAGGATTTGACTATGACATTGTGGAAGATCCAGAAGAACCATATGTCTCAATTATTGATTGGGATTATAGCATCACATCTATAGATTCCTATTCCATGCATCCTGACTTTGCCAACGGTATCAGCTTCACTATCGACTTTTCTGCCTTAGAATGGAATTCAATCAATAATAGTTATATCCATAATGGACAAGATGCGTTTACCTTCCAGCCAGAAATACAGACTAATATTACGGTAATGTATTATGGGGATGAGAATGAATCATTTTCGATTCTTAATATCGTTCCCGATGAGCAATTTAATGATACAGCTATGTTTAAGAATATTTATGTAGAAATTTGGAATAATAATGATGAGGAGACCATTGAACTCTATAAATTGCAATATCCGGTTGCAAAGGATGAGATTTTCCAAGATGAAAATGTAAGTTTCTATTATTGGCTAAATTTCACTGAGATTGAAAAGGATGTTCAGACATATAAGGGAAGTACATGGCACCTTGTAGAAGATTCATATACCTTTGTAGAAATCGAGTTTATCTCGGATCAATTAAAATATGCTTTGAGTCATACACCTTTCAACTATGATTATGTGGGTGTAGAACATGACGCATACCATATCACACTTTTGATTCCAGGCAAAGATCCAATTTATTCGAATGATACCTCAGAATTTAATAAATATGTGCTCAAAATCGAAGATAATTATATTTATTTCCAGGATAGAAACTCTACTGAAGAAGGTTATATTGCAAATAAAACATCTATTAATCTTACCTATAAATTTAAACTTCAACCAGGGCTTCTTGATGAAGAGCATTTCTTAATGTGCATCTATCCGTGGACGAATGTGTTTGATACCACGTCTAACATTTATGATACTTCGGTGACTGATAATGGAGTCCATCGTGACCGTTTCAGGAAGCTATCGGGAAGTGCTATCATTTCTCCATTTGAGTACTCTTTTTCCATCAACGATACGTATCAACTTTACTTAAGCTATCGCCTAAATCAGAGAGAATGCTATGAAGAAAAGTTTGAATTTGATTATAATGAGCAAAACTTCGTGTTTACCTATATGGAAAATAATTTTGATAAGTATGTATCTGAATTTGTCGACGATGAGGAAGATCCAGCAGTATTCGTGTATTATTATGACCAATTTGGCACTGAACAATATTTAGATCGAGACAGTTATACGGTAGATCCAAATGAACATACAGTTACTCTGAAGAATGACGGAAATATTATTGTGACTGTTAATGCTTTTACTGAGTTCTATGTTTCAGTAATTATCCAGCCAGAAGATTATACTCAATTCACATATCGATATACTTTTGATCCCGAGGATGAAGATATAACAGATAATTTAGCTCTTACAAACTGGGAAGTTCTTAATGGAGAACAATTTGACATGATTCCGAATTTTAACGCATATTATTATATTGATGAAAGCCTAAGTACTGAAACTGATTCGGTATGCTATGCTACTCAGGTTACAGCTTTCTTAGAACCTGATGAAGTGGTAGCTTTTGATTTAGTAGATGAGTTACCTAATGAAATAAAGACAAAGTTATGGAATGATGAATATTTGTCGCTATACATGAACACTGTGTTTGAAAACATTCAGTGCCTAGATAATATTACCATTAATTTATACGATGCTACCAGCTGTTTTGCTCAACAGACAATATCAGTAGAAGATATAATGAAGTGGGATTACAATATCAAGATAGATCTCATAGAAAATAAGGATTTGTATTCGATTCACATCCTCCCTGAGTTTAGAGAAGATGATGAGTATAGTATTGATAATGTAATTGGGATACCTCAGTTTGAGTTTATAGAGTGGGATAGCCTGAAAGCTGTTGAAAACGAAGATGGACAATTAATAATGAAGTTCCCCCTTAGCCATACACTCTTTATTAACGAAAGTTCTTTGGAGGTTGCCTACCTTTTCAATAATAAATTAGAGTATTTAGCTCTTCCAGACGATGTTTCATTTGACTGGACGATAGAGCAAGACCTATTTGACAGAGATATGTATATCCTACATATCCCAAGCATCTATATTAACCCCGATAATCCTGATGAAGTATGCACCTTTGAGAGTGGAGATGAGTTTGTCCTTCGTTATAATACTCCTGTAGAAAAAGCAATCCAAATTGGATTTGAAAAATGCTATTTCCATAAGAAACCATATGATTATGATTCCTTACCAAGTGTAGCAGAATGTTTGTTAATAAATACTGAGGATATCAAATCGTATGATAACTTTACCGCCCCATACAGCTACAATATCACTCTTCAGCTTACTCCATTTGATACGGAATACTTAGGATCATATATGAACATACTCATCGATATCAACTTAACTACCCTTGAATCTTTTACAGATGAAGAGGGATATCTAAATTTTTCTCATATCCTCTTTTCTGTTCCAAATCCGGGCTATGAGTTAACCGTCCATGAAGTTGCTATCTTTCAAGAAGCTCAAGGAACTGCTGATTCTTTTGAATTTTTCAATTCGAGAATATGGCAGTACACAGAAAGCGAGAATGTTATGTCCAGTACTAATCCTGAATCTGATGAGTATCAACTTACTTTGGAGAACACTCCCCTCTTTTATGATGATGCCGATGAAGGAAAATGGTTAGAATATCTGAAAATTTATGATGAAAATTATAATTACTATTCCGCAGGAATTTCAGGAGATGAGTATCAGCTTCTCTATAACACCACTACAGGAGACTTTACGTGGAACAGCGGATTTGACAAATTTCAAGAGTATTGGGGAATGCAAATTGAACTCCCTGCAATGGTCGATCCAAATAGCACCCTTTATTTCGAATATTGCCTAAATATTTCGTGGAACGCCATTATTGATCTTAACTATGAAAATCTTGATGCTTATTCCCTTGAGTTAGTGTATAATGAAGAATATTTACTTGATGCCCATTATGAAGAGTGGTATGACGAGATTATTGTCAATAATAATTCTGATTACGATGTAGTTCAGTATTATACGGAATCGTTTAATGTCTATGATAATTCAAGTTCCTATTCCTATATTTTTGAAACTGAGTATGATTTTATCGAAGATTTCCTTAATTTTTCATTATTTAAGATAGTTGGGTTATATCCAAACCTTACGAAAACCGAAATTGTAAATGATAGTGTTAATTATGACATCGATTTTGATATTCAAAGTAAAAATATAACCATCACTGATTTAGATTCTGGTGATGGGCTATTAAATCAATTTAACCTTATTACTATAGTTGTAAATTTCACCGCAGGACCTGTATCTGAAAGGACTCAGATCATTCTTTCCGATTATTTCAATCAAACCTATTTAACTGATATCGAAGCGACATTTTACGATTATCTTGTCATTTCTTTCTATTACACAGAAGATAGTCCTGAATTTTTTTTTGCGGAAGATGCCCAAACAATTGTTTCTGATTACACATCGTTTGCTTCAATAGATTATACTCGGAATGCTCAATTAAGTGTCAATAATAGCCTTAATGGGTATGATACAAGTGAATCTTATCTCCATTTTGAGGTTGTCGAAGATCCATATAATACTATTTATGAAGCGGATCTATATGGCGATGGAGAAGTTGATTATAAGCAAGAAATTGATATAGAAAAAGATGGAAGGATAGATATTACTAAATACGGCATTATGAATTCTACGTCAGGTGATATCATCTGGTATCGCATTATTCAAGATTTTGAATTCATTGAACACACTTTTGACAAAGAGGTAACTTCAGAGGAAAGAACGCGATGGTTTTGTCTTGACTATCGAAGTACAGGTAAAGCTTACCTCGTATATGCACAAAGAGGAGTACAAGAGACACTTTATACCAACCGTACCACAAGGACGGTCTTTTACGCTGTAACTCTCGATATTGATTTCGATGGGTTAACAGACACGCATGTGGCCTATGAAAAAGTAACAGATTCATTCGCTGTTGAAACTATTGCAAATGAATGGACGGGTCTTGTAAAATTTTCGCGGAAGATTAAATCTAAGGATCCAGATGAAGGAGACGATAGTCTTGATTACTATGGCAAAAATGACTTTCTTTCCTTTATCAATTATCTTACCATAGAAGATATAGAAACCCAAGATTATACGAACCTTCCAGATGTCTTGAGTAGAGAGAAAATTATCGCTTGGATTGAAAAAACATATACTAAATTTGGTGAAGTGAATCGGACAATATATCATACTGACCAAATTACTCAAGAAACTCTTACCTATAGCGATTGGGAAAATGGTGAGTTGGTGGAAGTCCGTAGCTATGCAAATAATTTTGCTGATACATTTGATGATACTCGGCTTGAGTCTGATATTAAAACACTCTCAGTCACCAATGAAGACACGGATCAAGAGTTTGAAATAGAGGCTCCATTATTTGTGGTAGCTGATCTCTCACAACTAAACTGGAGTACAGAAACGTGGGGTATAGATAACGCACCTATCAAGTTTGAAACTGTTACTACCCAAGATGATGCTAATGAACCAGAAGTAGAAAACACATTAGAAAGGACCATCACCATTAGTCTTCACAATCGATTTAGCCAATACTGGGATTATCTAGAACCCAGTCCTAAGGCAGGTAGTATTGTCGGGACAACCAATTTTAAACTTCTAGGAATTTTTGTTACACCATCGGATGGTCTGGTGTATTACACTTCCGATAAGTATGCATTTACATATGACGTAGCAAAAACTCAAGGACATTATCTATATTATGATTCAGATTCAAATGGCTTTTACGAAACTATCTTTATACTTCTTCCTGATGAGGATAATGATGAAATTTATGATGTCATTTCCATTGCGTATAATTATGATGGGAAACATGATCTCACACCTTATCAAGTCTTAGATGAAAATGATCCAATTGGGTTCTCATTTGTTTCTAAATCGTTTGAATGGGAGATAGAGCATGAGGGTACACTCTTTCATAATGATATCGAAGAGATGGATGCTTTTATGGAAAAAGCTAAGTTTGAATTGCCTGAATTTGACAAATTTGTTCCAAAGGATCATATTTTTGATATTTCAAAGCTTAACCCTGCAAAAAATATCAATGCTTATGCCCCAAGATTATTTTATGAAGTTTATACTCAAGTCTATGGCTCAACTTGGAATATGTATAAGGATGGCATGCAAAGCGATTTGTATGAACAAGTCTTATCGATGGGTGTTGCAGGAGGTGTGGCTGCGGGAATTTCAATTCTGGGGACCATTGCAGGTCTTTCTTCATCAGGTATAGGGGTGATTGCCGGTTTTGCTTTTGCTGTTGTCTATTTCAGTGCATCCGTCTGGATTCAAGATCAAAAACGGCAAATTCAACGAGAGAGAGCTGCTTCTCAGATATATATGCCGCTTAATGCTGAAGGATATCCCATTGAATCTCCAGATCCTACGATAATGAGTGATAAAAGAAGTGATGAAATTTATGGGTTATGGGAACATCATCATGGCAGTCCAAATGCAAAATATATACCGGTTGGGGATAGTGAGGGGCTACTTACAGCCCAAGCCATAGTTACTCCACCAAAAGCTTTAAGGTTTAAAGGTAGTTATGATGATTATTCTAAGTTTTATGGTAGGTTGGTGTTACTTGGACTTCTAGGTTCTGCTGCTAATTTTGAAGATTTGGCAAATATAAGAGAAGTATTAGATAAATCCCTTTCTGCTTACACTAACCTCGATTATTTCTTAGTTACCAGTGAGCTACCTGCATATAACGGGATGAACTTTTATGGCTTTACACCTTATAAGGATACCACTCGTACCCGAGTTTATTCGAAGTATCCCCATAATACCCTTGGATTCTTGGAAAGTGCAGTGGAAGTTGTTTCAGGCAATAAATATGATACCGTAAGACCTTACTGTGTTAACGGACGTCCTGCGTATATTTTCATTGATGGTACAGATGATAGGTATTCGCTTACCCAGCCTGCTTCATCATTATATCAGCCTATTGTGATTAGCTCATTAAGATATAATGAATTGTTAGAGGAAGGTATAAATACTGGTGGTGTGGTTTCAGTGGTTGCAAAAACCGGCATATATACAGGTGTAATGAAGAGTATCATCCCAAAAGGTATCGATATTAACAGCACGAATCTTGACCAGTCTGAGTTAGAGCAAGGCTTTAAAGTGAAAATTCCACTTCTTTCGAAGTCATTTGGTTACCCAATCACCAAGATTACTATTGATATTTTAAGGGATATATATACCATGAGCGAGGAGGAGTTAGATGAAATAGAGTTTAATCTATCAGATCCCAATAGTTGGTATGGTGAATTTGCGTCTGGACTTGAAGTTGACAGCCAGGATTATATTGTAGTAGATGGAACCTTGTATTTCTATATTTCTCTCGATAAGTTTGTATTATCCCATTATTCAAAATTAAAACTTATGATGGCTGGTGTATGTTCTTACAGGCTCAATATCTACATTCAAACAGTGGTACCCGACACTAACACTGTTATTCGTTCACACGATTCGGTAATAAATAAGCGGATGGACGCAGATATATATTATTCAGAAATATATAACGTTAACAATGTCGTATTAGATACGACCAGTAATGAATTTGCAAAAGCAGCGCTAGCTCAAGCCACTTCATATCTCGTAGCTGACTACTTTAATGTCTTTACGCTCGCTTCCGAACTCGCTAATTCCCAAGCTGAAGAAGATTATACACGGGTTATTACTCGGCATTCCACTCTAATGTCATCAGTAATTTTGCTTCCCCTCACAGTTATAACCGCGGGAGTCTCAGGAGCATTCTCTGGAGCAGTCTCAGCAGCAGCAGCAAAAACTACCGAAGAAGTCACGAAGAAGACTATCATATGGGCTGCAGTTAAGCAATTAGTAAAACAAGCAGCCCAGACGGCTCTCACTTATGCCGTAACCATTCCAGTACAAGTATATGTCGAAGAATGGGAAGAAATTTACTTAGACCCGTATCTTGAAAGTCTTATGATGAAAGCAGGAGATCTTTTTGGTTGGTCAGATGAATACTCCGATCTCATGGGCATGTTTGTAACTTCTTTCAGAGAAGCATTTATGGGTGCAGCTAGTTTCTTTATTAAGAGTATTGCTGGAAAGGCTGGTGGAAATATGGATGCTACATCAAATGTTGAGGTTAGTATAGACAATGTTATTGATAATGTGGTTGATTATGCTAGTGAATCTGTCATTGATTCCTTATCGGTTGAGATGATGGGAGATGCAGCTTTAGATTTTTCCCTAGGAAAAATTGATTCTACCATTGATCAGCTTTCAGATCAAGTTAGTGAAATTGAGAATTCGGTAGATACTCTTACCTCTCAAAAAGCAAGAAGAAAGTTTTCTACATGGATTATCGCAAGACGAGTTATGGGTATAGCGAGACTTATCCCGAGTTTTACTGTTGGAGCGGGAGGGGTTGCTTCAAAGGTATATTTCCTTGAGTTAACCACAGATCAGATATTCAACGTGGAGTTAGAGCGACTCCAGACAAATAGACAAATAAACAAGAGAATAAGCATATTAGAGTCAGAAAAGATCGAGTTAGAAGACAGGAGGCATACTCTTAACACTGATAGAAAAGAATTTCTCTCTAAATTTAATAAAGAACGATTGGCTTTGATCACTCCGACGATAACTCCTGTGTATGCAATGTCAACAATGAACCCATACTCCGCGCTTACCACTTCCGCTCAGCTACAAGGGCAAATCGAAGCGAAGAGCTTTAATTCAAAAATTAATTTGGAGCTTACTCAGGTGTATAGTGAATATATGAAACAAAGGCAAGATCTCGAGCATTTAAAGTTGACTTCAAAAGAAAGTTATTTGGACCAAGAAAGCGAATCTCTATGCCGATTTAACGTTGATAGTTCTAGAGTAGCCACGGTTGCTGAGGATGATCCTGATGTAATCCTTCTGGATGCCGACTACGAAAATGACATTTTCAGAACGTTTAAGGGCAAGAATTTTGATATTAAACAAGGAATTCCACAATTTATCGATTTCTTACATAGACAATATAATCCTGGATATCGATTTGATGTTTATTTAGCTGATTTTACTAATGAACTCACTCAAGAAGATATAAGCCAAGGGAATTTTGACGATTTAGAAAAGATTGAAGCAGGAGAGACCTTTATAGATAAAAATGGTGAATTACAAACTATTGGTAAGACAGTCAAGACCATGGAGCAATTATTTGACGCAAAGGGTATGGATCATAAAAATCCAGCAGAATTCTTTATTCTCGTGCCCAAAGCTTCGTCATTAGAAATAGGAGCCGATTGGCAGACTAAATTGCAAGATTTAGCTACCAAACATGGTGCTTCAGGGAGAGATTTTCAATTTGCTACAAAGTTCGCAGGGAGATTTAATAAAATTATGCGAGATAATCCTGACAACTTTTTTGAAGTGTTTGATCACAAGGAATTTTTCACAGAATTTTTAAAAGATTTAGATATTCTGGTAAAAGGAGCTATGTATGAATTCAAGAAGATTGGTTTTAACGGTTTTAAGAAGTCGTTAAAGGATATTTGGTTGAGGTCGGCCCAGGGTATAGATCCCTCACTTAAGAAGGAACACTTTGAAGAACTTGCATCGGAATATGTAGACAGCGTGGAAGAGATGTACTTAGCTTCGTCGGATTCTGATAAGGAGATTGAGAATGCTATCTTAACGGGAATTGTGTTGAAATTATGTGATTATCATAAAGAAGGAGAGATTCCACCTCATAAATCTGAGCGAGGTGATACATTTGATTTATTAATGAAAAATCTAGGTCATTTCAAAAAGACGGATTGCTTCCAATCAAAGGAGTTTATCATAACATCAATGCTTGCTTGTACTACTCATACATTCGCTGCTACCAATAATAAGTTCTACGTTCAAGATGGATTCGATTCTGGAAGCGAATTAGAAATTTTTTCTATAACTAAGGTTCTTCCTCAGGTTCATGCTTGGATGCTTAAAAATGGATATAGTTTTGTAAGCTTTGAGAAATCTAAGGTGCATGATTTACAAGTTGAAAATACAGTTAAAGTTAAGAAAGATGGTCCCGCAACCATAAACGCAGGTTCAAGAATATTCAATGATGATGCGAGTTATTTTGATGTCGGGAAATTTTATTATAGGAATAAAGCAGGCGAGGTTGTTAGTGTCTATATCCCAAATAAGAATTCATTACAATTAGATGTGCATCAAATGGACGGTAGTATAGACAATGTACTTCGTGCAGCTTATGATAGCAACATTGATAGAATCGAAGGTAAGATATCAGGAGACTCTAAAGCTGAAGTAATATTGGTTGCTCCCTTCTTTTCTCAAGAAACCAGTTATAATTCTATAGATCAATTTGGGGAGAATTATTTACCTAAAGTGGCGAAAGGTGTCGATTTAGGTTCTGGAGTATGGCAAGAGTCTAGGGAACGTTCAAAAGATAAGTTATCTATATCTGATGGTCATAAATTCAATAGCATCAAGAAAATAAACAATATACTCGGATTTGAAACGGAATCAGATGATGTCATTTTTAATAAATATCAAAAGGAATTTGCTGATAGATATTCCACTTCTGCTGATGATTTTATACCAGGTTTAGTTAATAATCTAAAGTATTATTGGGGCATTCAGTATAATGCTAAAGGAGAGCAAGAATTCGGTCTCACTTATCAAGGTTCCCTTAAAATGTATATGGATACGGGTCAAAAACTTTCAGTCGTAAAAATAGAGCCATTTTTAGAACCAGAGAATGGTCTTGAAGACATAAAACTAACTGAAGATGGTAAGTATATCGCTGAGTCATGTGTGTTAGGCTTTCGGATGGATGAGAATAAGAAACCAGTATTCCGTCTCTTTGGTGCTGAAAAAGTAAAGAATGGACTTCCTCGAGATTCTAAGTGGCAGCTTGGCTATCCTCGGATAATTGGAGAAGGTAAGTATTACATTGAATCTCAAGCAGTTATCACCAGTGATGAGGGTAATATATTGAGAAGTAGATATGCATTGCATGAGACAGACTACTTTATTACTAGAAATGGTGTTTATCAGCTAAATGATTATGGAGAAAAATGGTGTAGCCCTAGCAAAAACACTGATAATGACTGGTATCAATCCAAGATCTTGGAAGATTATCGTGGTGTTAAATATGGATATGAAACGCTCTTTTATGAGGTAAATCGTCATGGAAATTATTACAGGATAATGAGTCGCGAGGTTGATTTAACCACAATGAAACTGAAATTCGATATTGATAGGGAATATAATAAAAATAGATTTAAGGATGACAGTTATGAGAAACGGCAAGATTCTGGACTAAAAATGAGAATTTCTCAGTCGTTTTCTTTCTTAAGGAAATTTCCAGTACCTGATTCTATTTTAAAGAGAATTAATTTATTAAAATTTAGTAATTTAAATCCGATATATGATTTAGCTAAGAAAGAAGTTGATTTTCAAGCTAGTGTGGCAGAATCCTTTATTCTATTAGATGTGCCTGAAGACTTAGTTAAAGTATTGAACTCTTTCAGAGACGAGAATGGACTTATCTATGAGGGTCCTGGTTATAAAGAGATTAATTTCTTATTTAAAAAATTTATAGGGGAGGAGGAGTGGGAATTAATTAATTATCAGACGTATTATAATAATATACTTAATTTTGATAAATCGCAGACTGATAAAGAATTTTTTAAGGGAATTTTAAAGGCTTTTCAGACCTATGAGGAGCCATCTGATTTATCAGATCCAATTTTGAAAGATCTAAGTCAAAAGATTATAGATTGGAAGGAAAAGTTTTTCTTTAAAGATTGTAGTCCTATGACATTTTCTAGTGGTTCAGATTTCAAAGAATATCGTTATGGGGATGAATATTATTATGATGAAGAGTTAGTTAATCAGCTTATTCTTGCAGTTGTTGATCTATTCGGAAGATACACATTTAGTAAAATGATTTCTGGTTCTGTGTTATTGTCATTTGGTAACGTGCATTTTATTTCAAGTTCATGGCCCGCATTTAGACGGAGTTTTATTACTAGAGAAAGAATGGCGTTAGAACACTTTACTGCTACTGAAAGCGGAACTCCTCCCTTTCATAGAAAAATGACAAGTGCTCTTGGTTTTATGGTTGATTTTATTATCTTTGGTCCAACGTTAAGAATAAAAGTAGTTCGTGAGCATAATGGTGTTCAAGAAGATGCCCCCATTAGGATACCACATATTCCTACTGATAGATGGAACCCTGCTTATATTACTTATGAAGAAGTTTTAGCTCTTGATAGAAATCAATTGACTCTTTATACCAGTACTCTTTCTAATTGGTTATCCGATTTGTTTGGATATAAGTCTGTTTCAGGAATTGTGTTTAATGTAGAGCAAAGTAAGATTGATATAACTCGAGCTATATTAGATTACACTTTTAATAAAGTTGAATTTTTAGCTAGAGACTATAAAGGAGTTAATAAAGACTACTTCTTGATGTTAGTAAAAGAAAAGCTTTTTGACTTCTTTTTCTTGTATAAAGCTGCTTCAGAAGTTAAGGTTGAATTTTCTCGCTTTCTTAAAGGAGAAATTGATACATGTACTTTAGAATTATTTGATGATGAAAACATACCTGAGTTGTTCAGATCTATAATATTTGACTCATCTGATATGGCTTTTTGGAGAGATAATAATTTAGACAAACCTTTCGCAACTTCTTTTAGAGTATCTAGTAGGGGTACAAAAGATATAAGTGTGTCTTCAATTATAAATAATTTAAAAGAACCTATTTCTGAACTTGGTCGTATCTTAAGAGAGACAGCTGTTCGATACGGAAACCCTAAAGAAGGTAATCCAAAAAAGTTATATATATTACCATTTAGAGCATTCTCTGAAGGTTTTGGTCAATTAGGTTTAAGTTCTCAAGATAAATATTCTAAGACCGCTACAACTTTTTTTGAGATTGAGGGAACACAATATAGCTGCTGGGAATTAGACGGTTCTAATAGTGAAGGGCTAAAAACATTTTCTATTAATTACAAACATGTTCTTAGAGCACTCTTAGAAGGAAGATTAGAATTAATTATTTGGTCTTTAGATACTGTCACTGGTGAGAAAGAGTATCTTGGTGGCTTTGGTATCATCAGCGGAGCGTTAAAATTAAATCAATTATATTTCTCATCTGCTTCCCACCATCGAGCATCCCAATTTAATAGCATAGATTCTCATGATGAACTATTTTTTAAAGACATTTCTTCAGTTATGAATAATTTTCTTAAGTTTTCTCTGCCATTAACCCCAAAGACGAAGGGATCTGAAATTTATTACAACTTCATTTTTTAGTATTTTGCAATATCTATAAAAAGTTCTTTTTTTTCTTTTTTCATATTAGATAACAATATTTTAGACTCCTCATTTAAGTCTTTTGTTGATATACCCAGTCTTCTTAAGCAATCCATCCCCCCAATGCATTCTGGAATTATTCTTATATGATTCCAACCTAAACCTAGATTTTCTAGAAGTTTTAGACTGCAAATTTCTTTTGGTATAGAACTAAGTAAGTTTTCGGGTACGGCTAGGAATTTTAGTGAATTGAGACGCTTAATCCCAAGACTTATTTCTTCAAGTCCTACCCTAGATAAGATTAATTTTTCTAGAAATGTTAGTTGGAATATATTATTGGGTATTTTATTAATTTTAAAGATATTTTTATTATCACTCCAGACTCCAATACCAGTAATATGACCATTATCGAATGTAAACATCATAGGGCAATCATCATAATATAACCCATTATTTAAAACGAAATAGCATGTATCCTTCTTAATTTTTTCTCCCTTTTCGGTTTTGATTTTATTTTGCATTATTTGTGCTTCGAATTCTTTTAAAACTTTGCCATCTCTACCAAAAATATTCCAAAATTCCTCTCTAGAGAGAATCTTGATATGATTCCCATTATATAACATTTCAATATTAGAAGGATTATTAGTTTGAATTATTTCGACTATAATTTCTTTATATAGGCTTTTTGCCTGTTTATCTCCGGATTCTACAAGTTTTCTTAGTAACAGTAATGGCATTTCAGTTTTATAGTTCCACCTGGAAACTTGATAGTTTTTCTCTCTTAATTTCTCTAATAACGGACTT
Source organism: Promethearchaeota archaeon (assembly GCA_048940605.1). Lineage (GTDB taxonomy): Archaea > Asgardarchaeota > Lokiarchaeia > Sigyniarchaeales > SOKP01 > Loki-b32. Next base: position 2,194 of record JBHLOJ010000001.1, on the reverse strand, counting down.
ATTACTACATATATTTCTTCCTTACCTAAATATCTGGTATATTCTTGTTCAAAAAGAAATTCAATTACATTATAATATCCACTTGATAATCTTTTTGCTAATTCCTCTTTAAATGCTCTTTGTGCTTTTAAGTCTCCTGCATCTACAAGTCTTTTTAGTAATGGAAAGGCTAAATCGCTTTTGATCAATCGTGTATCATAATTCTGTTCTGCCCAAACTTGTAAGTTACTACAATGACCCCAGAATTCTGTTTCTGGTGTTATCTCATAATATGTTTGATTATTTTCTAATACTCGGTTTAATTTTTCTGCTGCCTCATCAACGGTTTCTATTCCATTAAACATACTTACTTTATCTATAGGAATGCTTAATAGTAGAAATTTGCATTGTTGAAATAGTTTACCTGCTACATAAATTACAGTTTTCTTGTTTTCTAACTTAAGAGTTATAAAGTCATTAACCTTAAACGATTTCAAATTTCTTATTTGAGAAGATTAAAATGTATATTGTCTTATGGTATAATGCTTATTATTCTTATTTAAATTTTATACCTAGTCTAATTTATTTAAATATTAGTTTTTTGACTGTTTAGTTTCAAATTATTATAACAAATTTTTTATAAAACAATACCTTACACTTTATAACCATCATTGGTGAGTTAATTATAATATGTCATTTCCAAAAATTACCCGAACGATATCAAGAGATGTCGAACATATAAAAGTCCAATTTTTAACAGAGAGTTTAGAGTTAATCTTAGATCGCTCACGTTGTGTTGGATGTGGAACTTGTGCCCGGGTTTGTCCTAAAGATGCTATCTCTCGTGGACCAGTCGGGTCATCCCGTCGTTTTCCAACTTTGGAAGATATTATACCTGAATTATATGATGCAAAAGCTTGTGTCTTCTGTGGGACCTGTGTCTATATGTGTCCTTTTTCAGCTTTGACTCTTAAAAAAGATGGGAAAGTTATAGAACTTAACGATATTCCTATTGTAGCTCAAAAAGTAGTCCCCAAACTGGAATTTGAGGCTAAAAAGGTTGAGAGCTACAATGGGATTGAAAGAATTGCTAAACAATATAATGATGGGGAAATACGTATTGTTGATGAAGAATGCCCAGGGGGGTGTCAAACGTGCTACGAAGTCTGCCCATCTTTTGCAATTTCCCTTCCGGAGAAATCAGATAAGGGCTGGGAGACCGTCCCAAACGTGGTTGTGGATGAGGAGAGATGTGTTTTCTGCTGTTCCTGCGACAATGGTTGTCCTACTGGAGCAGTAAAACTGAAAATTACTGAAGTAAAAACTTCGGGAGAATATAGTGAAATGTTTTGGGAACCCCTTTTAGAGAGATTAAAAACTTTAAGATGGAGCGAAAAAAAAGAGGAAGAATAAAAAATGGTTATAAATAACCTAATTTTAATTACATGTCGCACAATCGATCAAGGAGTTGCCCTTGAGGGAGGAAAAGTTTCTAGAGAAAATGTACGTGCAGCTGCGATTTGTGCTTTTGATAGGGAGGATTTTAAAAAATTAGATTGTCTTGTGGGAACCCCAGTAAAAGTTATTACCGATTATGGAGAGGTTTTAGTATATTCGACAATCTCCGAAGAAGGACCTCATCCAGGAATTATTTTTATACCTATGGGACCATGGGCAAATCAAGTTGTTAATCCTGACTCTCAATCTTGTGGAACACCGACTTATAAAGGGATGAAGGCTTCAGTTGAGGTAGTTCCAAGTGGTAAAGTGTTAGATGCAGTACAATTGATTAAAACATTAAAAGAGGCTTAAATATGGTACAAAAAATAAATACAACTACAGATGTAATTTGTCCTTTTTGTGGAACTTTATGTGATGATTTGGAAGTAGATGTTGATATTAAAGATAATAAAGTTATAGAAGTTAGAAACGGTTGCCAAATAGGTACTAAGAAATATTTTGCTTCAAACCCAAGTGAACATCGATATGAAAAACCGTTGATTAAGGAAAAAGGGTCATTTAAAGAAGTATCCTGGGATGAAGCTTTAGATAAAGCAGCAGATATATTAGTAAAAGCGAAGAGACCGTTATTATATGGGTTTTCTAGTACAGAATGTGAAGCTCAGGGTAAAGGAGTGGAATTAGCAGAAGTTTTAGGTGCTATATTAGATAATACTGCGTCTGTATGTCATGGTCCTTCATTATTAGCAATTCA
>JBHLOJ010000014.1:0-35451 GCA_048940605.1 Promethearchaeota archaeon | reverse complement strand
TTTTTATAAAACGCCAGCTGATTCAAAAAGATAAAAATGTCAATATAAAATTTTTCTGGTTTCTCTATTATTTGCCTTCTTTTTAATGCATTCTTAGCAGTATTAGATTTAGTGCGAAAATTAGCTAATTTTGAAGGATCAGGCTTTATGCTACTCTCTACATCTTTTTTAGAAACATTTAAGCCGTGCAACAAAATATCCTGGAAGGTTTCAAAAATATCATAATCCCTAAAGAAGAACGTATAATTTATTGTGAAACCGTCAACAAATTTCTTTACTTCTTCTTTCTGAGATGAAATTCGTTTTAAATAATCTTCAGGATCATCACAATTTACACGAATCATTCTTGATTTTATGCGTTTTTCAATAAAAGCCTTGTTGTAATATTCAAAGTTTAATCCTGTCTTGACTCCTAATAATTTGATTAATCTACGGTAAGAGATATTGTCGATATGAATGCTCTCGATAAATTTCACCTTTTTATTTAAGGGCGTGGTTTTGCTTTAAATATGTAATAAATTTGATTCTTAGTGCCAAATTCACATTTCCATTATAGAACTTCCATAATTTATATCTTGTTAAATATAAAAGTTTACATCAACTATCTCGAACTTTTAAAAATACAAGAAATAATTTTTTTAAACAAAAAACTGAACAAAAAAAAATTCGAAGGAAGCAACCTTGGCCTATTTAAGGTTTTTTTTAAAATTCACAAGAGATTTAAATATAATCATGCTCAGTTCTACTAATTATCTCATCTTGTAAATTAGATCCCAAATTATTAAAATAGTCACTATAACCTGCTACTCGCACGATAAGATTTCGATACTCTTCTGGATTTTTTTGGGCAGCTTTTAATGTGTCTTTGGAAACTACATTGAATTGTATATGATGTCCATCCATCTTAAAATAAGATCTTATTAGATAAGCTAACTTGGTGATTCCAGATTCACTTGTTAATAATTGAGGAGTGAATTTTTGATTTAGTAAAGTCCCTCCAGTTCGTAGATGATCGATTTTACTGGCAGATTTAATTACAGAAGTCGGACCTTTTATATCCATTCCCTGAACAGGTGAAATCCCCTCTGATAAGGGTGTGTACGCTTTACGTCCATCCGGCATAGCGCCAGTAACTTTTCCAAAATATACATGAACTGTTGTAGGAAGTAAATTAATATGATGCACACCACCTCTAGTATTTGGACGATTGTCTACAGCCTTGAAAACAACTTCAAAAACTTTTTGAGTTATCGAATCCGCGTAATCATCATCATTTCCATATTTGGGAGTTTTATTAATAAATTTTTGACGTATAATTTCCTTTTCTTGGAAATTATGATCTAAAATCTCTACTAATTCCTTCATGGATACAATTTTATTATCAAATACATTATACTTTAGAGATGCTAAACAGTCAGTAATACTTCCCATACCTACAATTTGAATATAAGATGTGTTGTATTTTGCACCTCCATCATTGTAATCTTTCCCTTTCTGGATACAATCTTCAATCAGGATTGATAAGAAAGGGGCAGGATTTTGAGCCCAAATACGCTCTATAATCTGATTTCCTTTAATTTTGATATCCACAAAATGGTTAATCTGTTTTTTATATGCTTCAAACAATTCATTAAAGGTCTCAAAGTTAGTAGGATCTCCTGTTTTTAACCCAATAACTTTCTTGGTTAATGGGTCAAACCCATTGTGAAGTGTTATTTCAAGAATCTTTACTAGATTAAAATATCCAGTAAGAATGTAAGCTTCTTTCCCAAAAGCACCTGACTCAACGCACCCACTCGCCCCACTATTATATGCATCATTTTTAGATTTATTTTGACGGACTAATTCTTGAACAATAGCATCAGTATTGAAAACTGAGGGTTGTCCGAAACCAGTCTTAATAATATTAATAGCACGTTTTAAAAAATCATCAGGCGTTTTTTTGCTAATCTGCACATTGCTACTAGGTTGTAATATCCTCATTTCTTCTATAACATCCAAGAGGATGTACGAGAGTTCATTTACTCCATCAGAACCATCTTCTTTTAATCCACCAAGATTGATATTGCAGAAATCAGTATATGTGTTACTTTCCTCAGCAGTTACGCCTACTTTTGGAGGTGCGGGTTGATTATTAAATTTCACCCAAAAAGCTTGTAGGAGTTCTATTGCTTTTTCTTTAGATAATACACCTTTAACTATATCATTTTTGTAAAAAGGAAAAAGATGCTGATCTAAACGACCTGGATTGAAAGCATCCCAAGTATTAAATTCAGTAATAACACCTAAATGAATGAACCAGTAATGCTGTAGTGCTTCCCTAAAAGTTTTCGGTGCATTTGCGGGAACATTAGAACATAATTCTGCTATTTTTTTTAGTTCTTCTTTTCTTAGAAGATCAGATTCAACTTCAGCTAGCTGAAGAGCTTCTTGAGAGTATCGTTTAGCAAATGACATTATCGCATCAGTGGCAATATCCATTGCTTTAAGTTGTTCTCTTTTATTGAATGCTTCAGGATCATTAAAAAAATCTAAATTATCAATACTTTCTTTTATCTCTTGTTTAAAATCCAAAAAACCTTTTCTCCAGATATTTCCACCTCCTGCTGTATGTCCAGGTGCTCTCTGTTCCATAAATTCAGTAAAAATACCTGCTTCATATGAATTCAGCCATTCTTGATCCATTTGAGAAAAGATTTTATCTCGAATTGACTTGCCCCTCCAATAAGGTATAATAATTTCCTTAGTTTTTTTTCTTGTCTCTTCTGATACTCTAAATGATATTCTTTCTCGATTATTTAAAATTTCTAGGTCTTTTAAGCTGTGACAACATACCTCAGGATAAGTTGAAGTTGCTTTTGGTTCTGGACCACGTTCGCCAACAATCAACTCACCTTCATTAATACAGATTTTTTTGTTCTCTAGGATATATTTAAATGCTTCTGCTCTCGCAACGGGAGGGGAATATTTATGTGTAACACCACTTTTAAAGAATTCCGTTAATAATAGGGCTCTTTCTAAAGAAAGATAAGGGATTGCCTCACGACTTTGAGTGCGCAGTTTTTTTATTCGTTCATTCATTTTTTCCTAGAGGTGGGTAAAACCAGACCTATTTTTCTATATTTCTAAAACTTAGCTAATAATAATATGTTTATCAATTAAATTATTTTTATTATTTAAGATAAGTTTAATTATTTGGAAGCTTGAACTTCTGAAGTTGAATAAGTAGGATGCCAATCCAGACTTTGATGTTCAAAATATTGTTTATATAATTGAGCGTATTTTCCACCTTTAGCTAACAAAGTTCTATGATCACCCTCTTCAATAATTTGTCCATGATCCATCACTAATATTCTATCAGCATTAATAACAGTAGATAACCTGTGGGCAATTATGATAGAAGTTCGATTGGATAATAAAGCGTCAAGAGCCTCTTGAATTACTGCTTCAGTATAAGCATCTACACTAGATGTTGCCTCATCAAGAATCAGAATTTTAGGGTTTGTTAAAAGCGCTCTAGCAAAACTTATCAATTGTCTCTGACCTGCAGAAACTCCTTTTCCTCTTTCCCCTACTTGAGTTTGAAATCCTTCTGGTAAATATTCAATTAATTCTTCGGCGTGAACTGCCGTAATCGCTTTCCATAAATCCTCCTCAGAAGCATCTTGCCTTCCATATCGGATATTTTCTTCTATTGTTCCTGAAAAAAGAAAAACATCTTGTTGAACAATACCAAGATTCTTTCTGTGGGATTCTAACGTCATATTTCTAATATCAATTCCATCAACCTTTATTGATCCACCTTGGAATTCATAATATCTAGCAAGCAGTGAAACTAAAGATGTCTTACCTGAACCAGTATGCCCAACTATTGCAACTTTCTCTCCCTTCTCTATTCTGAGATTCAATCCTTTAAAAACCATCTCACTACTGTTATAACTAAAATCGACATTTTCAAATTCAATCTCTCCTTCTACTTTTCCTACATCGATAGCACCAAGATTCTGGTTTACATTTGGTTTCGCATCAAGAATTTCAAGAATACGTTCGTATGCGGCCATACCTGTACTGAATTGAGGGAAAAAGGTAGCAAGCACCATAATAGGACGGAAAAATGTTGGGAGATAAAGATAAAATATAAAAAGTCTTCCAGGACTTAACAAATCTCTAAAAACAAGCTGACCTCCTATATACATAATGACAATAAATGTAAGTGTGGAGACAAATCCGAGAAGTCTTCTCCAAAGATGTGTTATAGAAGTTAATCTAAATCCAGATTTAAAATAATTTTTGTTTGTTTCATCAAATTGTTCAGAAACCATTGATTCTTGTCCATAACTTTTACAAACATGTATACCTTCAACTAATTCAACCATTGATATATTAACATTATCTAGAGCCTTCCTATATCTTCTACTTGCAGTTCTAGCTAACTTCCTTAGAGAAAACATCATCAATAAGATAAGGGGCACCGTTGCAAGGGCAATAAGAGCCAAAAAATTGTTTAACCAGAGAAGGATAGCAAGAGTCAAACCACTTAGAAAAAGATTTCCAATTGTTTCTACTATTAAAAACGTTATATCTCCAAAATCAACGACATCGTTAGTAACTCTGGTGTTTAATCCTCCTGTTTGATGATTATCAAAAAAACTCATATCCTGTTCTTGTAATTTATCAAAAATGTCCATTCGGAGACGTTCCGCAAAAAAAGGAACAAACTTAGCTATCTCTTTATATTGAAGATAAAACATCAACCATATTATTCCATATAATATAATATAAAAGAAAGAAGCACCAAGAATTAGAAAATAATTTGGATCTATCTTGAGAAATTCATCTACAATATATGAAAGTAAGAGGGGATTAAGAATATCTGCTCCTGCTGAAATTACAATGAAAATTGCTATTCGAATTACGCTTCTTTTAAAAGGAGTAATTCTTTTGATATATCGAAAAAATAATTCCTTATCAGAATAATTTCGTTTTTGATCTTCTTTCATTAATCCCGCATAGAGCCCCATTTTTACTCATCTACCCTCTTTTTTACAATTATATGTGATTGAGTGATTTTTTTCCAAAAATTCGTCTATAGTCCTCTGAACTTTGGAACAATTCATTGTGCTTACCTTCTGCTACAATTTTTCCATGTTTGAGTAGGATTATCTTATCTGAAGTTCTTATTGTGTGCAAACGGTGAGTAATAATTATTGTGGTCCTGTCTCTTAATATATTTTCCATAGCACGCCCTATTTTCTCTTCTGTTTCACTATCAACTGCGGAAACAGAATCATCAAAAATAAGAATTTTGGGGTTTGTTAAGAATGCTCGCGCTATAGCAATACGTTGTTTTTCTCCTCCAGAGAGCCTTATCCCTCTCTCACCCACAATAGATTCATATCCTTTAGAGCGTTCTTTAACAAAATCATCAACCTGAGCTAATTCTGCGGCTTTAAAGATTTCTTCATCTGTGGCATCAGGTTTACCAAATTTAATATTTTCTTTAATAGTTCTTGGATATAGATAGACTTCTTGTTCAATATAACCAATATGTTTCCTTAAGGCTTCAAGAGGGTAATTTTTTATATCTACACCATCCAAAAGAATAGAACCTTCTTGTGGCTCATAAAGAGATAAAATTAATTTTGCTAAAGTTGACTTCCCACATCCAGTAGGACCAACAAGAGCAACCCTTTGAAATGGTTCAATACTAAAGGTTATATTACTTAGGGTAGGTCGAGGATTTTTTATTTCGTTATCATGTGTAAATGAAACGTTCTTGAATTCAATTTTCCCTTTGAATTTCTCTGGCCATTCTAGAGTCGTATCTTTGTCAGTCTCACTTTCTCCTTTAGAAAGAGAAGTGAATAATCGCGAAGCAGCAGCAAATCCATTCATCATATCATTGGTAGACCAATGAATCATTCTTGTAGGTTCGATGAGTGCTATAAAAAGGATGTTGGTAGCAACTAGATCACCCACCGATAATGTATTTTGATAGACCAGAAAACAACATATTAAAAGCGTGCATCCTATCAATAGATAAAGGATTAGTAGTGCAAAATATCTTGCTTGGACTATATTTATCCCAATCATATTATTCTTGTAATCAATTACAGATCGACTAAATTTTTTTCTTTCTAACTTTTCAGCATTAAAAGCTCTAACTACAGGTGCACCACTTATTGAGTCTTGTAGCACTACAGCTAAATTTGAATACTTTTTCATTCGATTAGAAACATAGGGAGAAAGTCTTTTTCGATAATATAAAATAAAATAAAAGTATAAAACTATGAAAGGCAAACTAAATAATGCTAAACGATAATCCAAGACTTCGATTAATAGGTATAAACTTATGAATATTTGGATAAAAGGATAAATAAAAAAACTTCCATGGGCGATCATTGTATTAATTACTCGGACATCATTCGTCGCAAATGCAAGTAAATCCCCTGTTCGAATACTATCATGAAAACTTAGAGTTTTTAATTGAATTGTGTCAAAAAATTCTTGTCTCATATTTTTTTCAATTTTCAAACCAAGAAAGTGCCCCAGCATCATTACCAAATAATCAGATAAATTATAGGCAAAAGATACAGAAAGCCCGATAACAAGTAATATCAGTAAGTTGCCTAAATCTCGAGTTATTAAGACATTGTCAATGATACTACCAATTATTATTGGCATTATAGTGACACCTAAACTTACTACAAAGATTCCTATAATAACTAGCATTACAAGGTATTTGTGTCTAAAGAGGTGTTTTAGAAGCCACTTTCTATATCCCTTATTTCTTTCTTTACTATTATTCATAGTTATTATATTAGATTACTTATAACTAATAGATTAAAATCTTTTTTAAATGAGGTATTAATTTAATCTTATAATTATTCAAAGTTTTAGTATATTATCAAAACTTTAAGGAAATAAAAAATTAGAGATGAGAACATGTTGAATAAAGAATGGTTTATAAATAAGATAAATTCCTTCTTGAGAGAGGATGAAAGCAATAGGATGACGGGTGTTGATGGAATTCTTATTTGGGAACCCGATGTTATAGTTGGATTTTGTTCGGGAGATGATCCGATTTTTGAATATTATAAAAAAGTGATCGGACCTTTCCATTTGACACCATTAGAAGCCTACTCAAAACATTTCAATACTGAATTCAACTCTCCTGAAGATCTGACAGTAGTGGCTTTTATACTCCCAACAAATAAACTAACAAAACAACAAAATTTTGAATATTCAAAAGAATGGCCGTCAGAGCGATGGTCGCACACGAGACTTTATGGAGAACAATCGAATCAAAAACTACAAAAATATTTGGTCAGTGAATTAAAAAGAGAATTTACTAGAGAAGGATTAGCACCAATGACGGAACCTAAATTATTTAAGGTTCATCAGAAACATCCAGATGCATATCAAGGAGTATGGGCATCGACTTGGTCTCATCGACATATGTGTTTTGCTACAGGTTTGGGTTCTTTTGGATTGTCCGATGGATTTATAAACCCTAGAGGAAAAGCTATGCGTTGTGGGAGTATTGTTCTTAACTATAAATTACCCTCAGATGGAAATAGCCGACCTTCTGATCCTTATGAATATTGCACCAAATGTGGTGATTGTATAAAAAGATGTCCTGTTGGTGCCATAAGCTTAGAGAAAGGTCATGATAAGCAAAAATGTTATGTAAAAGTTTCGAGTACAGTACCTTACATACAAAAACATTATAAAATACCTATCTATTCATGTGGACTTTGCCAAGTCAATGTGTCTTGTTCAGATGGCATACCATTAAAAAAATAAGGTTTTTAAGAATATTAGAATAATCTTAATGTTTATAGTTTAATTCCAAAATATACTAATTTCCTATAAATTATTAAAGATTTGATAACTAATTTTACACACTACTTAGTGTGAAAAACTCATTATTGGTGGAAATTTGTTGAAATCGCAAAATGAATTAGGTACCCCTATCCCAGCAAATAAACCATTAATCATTAGAAACATTAAACAAGTTACAAAAGAGCAGCGTGAATATGCCTTAAAAAAAACAGAGTATAATGTGTTTTCATTTCCCGCAGACTTGTTATTTGTAGATTTCTTATCGGATTCTGGATCAGGCACTATGACCGATTTACAATGGGCAGCTCTGTTTCATGGTGATGAATCTTATGCTCGTAATAAGGGATATTATGTTCTCTTAGATGCGATCAGAGATACTTTTGAACGAGGTGATAACCCAAAACGAGCTATAAATCTCATACTTTCTGGAGAGACAAACGTAAAAAAACTGATGGATGAACTTTATCTCACTTCATTTGAAGGAGGGTTCGTTAACGGTGGAGTTCATCAACTTACGCGCCCAAATGCATTTATAGTTCCTCAGGGTAGATGTGCTGAACATTTGCTTTTTTCTACTATTGCTCCTATTTTAAGAGAAAAAGATCCCAATAGAGAATATTGCATACCTAACAATGGACATTTTGATACTACGGAAGCAAATATCATGGCAAACGGGATAATGCCAATCAATCTCTTTTCTATCAACTTATTTGATGATTTTCCATATGATCAAATGGATAATAGAAATCCGTTTAAAGGTAATATGGATGTTGAAAGGTTAGAAAATCTCATAAAAGAAAAAGGAAAAGAATCTTTTCCATTAATCTATATAACAATAACAAACAACACTGCTGCGGGACAACCTGTTGCTATTAATAATATCAAAGATGTTCATAAAATAGCAAAAAAATATGATATTCCGTTATTTTTTGATGCATGTAGATTTGCTGAAAATGCAAATTTTATAAAAGAGTTTGAAAAAGGATATCAAGATCGTTCTATCCCAAGTATTGTTCAAGAAATGTTTTCATTTGTAGATGGTTTCACAATTAGTTTCAAAAAAGATGGATTAGCGAATATTGGTGGAGGATTCTTTTTTAGAGACAAAGGAACTTTCCATAAGAAATTTTCAATCAAAGAAGACATCGGTATTAGTTTAAAAGAAAAACAAATTCTAACCTTTGGAAATGATAGCTATGGAGCAATGTCAGGAAGGGATATTATGGCTCTTGCTACAGGGTTATATGAGGTTATTCAAGAACCGTATTTAAATGAACGAAAAATTCAAGTTAGGACATTTGCTCGAAAATTAGCCCAAAATAATGTTCCTGTTATACTTCCTGCTGGAGGGCATGCAGTTTATATTAACATGGATAAGTTTTTTGGAGACTCAGATACGAAACCAGATGATTTTAGGGGTGTTGGTTTTACTATCGAATTAATAAGACATTATGGTATTAGAGCTGCTGAATTGGGACCTTTTGCTTTTGAATGGGATAAAAAAGCACCTGACCTAAGAAAAGGGGTCTTAAATTTGGTACGATTTGCGGTACCGAGAAACGTCTATGGTCCCTCCCATATTGATTATGCTGTTGCTGCGATAACTGAGTTATATAATAATAAAGATAAGATCCCAAAAGTAAGAATTTCCCGTGGAGCTAAATTGCGATTAAGACATTTTCAAACGGGGTTACACCCAATCTATGAGTGAAAATAGAGAACATTTTAACTCGATTCGATAAACATATATAATGTGATTTTTATCTATAAAACTTAATATATAACATTAAATTTATAAAATCTATAAATTTATGTATAACATTTAAAGGGAAATAAGAAAAATGCCTGGTATTTTAGATGGGATTTTAGTATTAGATTTTTCAGAATACATCGCCGGCCCATATTGCGGATTTCTGCTTGCAGATCTAGGGGCAGAAGTAATAAAAATCGAACCTCCTGACGGATCTGAAGAAAGACGATGGGGTAGATGGCAACGATATAAAGGCAATACTAGAATGGCCCTGTGCGTGAACAGAGGTAAGAAAGGTCTTTGTCTCGACGTTAGAAAGGAAGAAGCAAAGAAGATCATCTACCGTATGGTTGAAAAGGCCGACATTGTAATTCAAAATTACACACCTGGAGTCGCCAAAAGGCTTGGGATTGATTATGACACCCTATCAGCAATCAACAAGGGAATAATTTTCATCTCAAGCACCGCATTTGGTGAAGTCGGTCCCTACAAAAGTCGCAAAGGTTTTGATATTATCGCACATGCGGCTTCCAGCATGATGGCTAGCTATTCTGATGAAGATGGTAGGCCACGTGGACCTGGAGGAAGCCCATTTATAGATATCGGTACAGCTATGCTCAATGCTTTCAGTGCTGTATCGGCTCTATTTGCCAGAACAAAAACCGGAGAGGGTCAAAAAATAGAAACATCACTCTTTTGTACTGGTATGGCTTTGAGAGCTGCAGGTTTCTCAAAGATTGAAAGCTTGGATAAAGAAAAACATCAAGAGGAATTGGAAATTATTAGCAATGCTTTTCGGAATGGAAAGACTCATACTGAGATTATTGATGAATTAGCCTATTTAAATCTTCGATATGAAATGCCTAAATCAACCCGTATACTCGAAGTTCCTGATTGCAATCACAGACCCGCAGATAGATATTACCTCCCATATTATCGGATTTATGAAACCGCAAACGGATTTATGAGTGTTGCTGCACTCACCACTCGGCATCGAGAAGATCTATGTGAAGTTATAGGCATATATGAAAAGGGAGCTGGGGTTGAATTCAGTCAGATTAACGATGATGTTATATATAATAATCAATTGGCAATGAAAGATGAGTTTGAAAAAAGATTTCGAGAAAAAACAACTGAGGAATGGATTGAAGCTCTAGATAAAGTGGGGGTACCCTGTGGACCAGTAAATTACTCTGCACATCTTTTCTATGATCCCCAGGTCAAGGCATTAAACATGATCTGGGATCTTGAAAACAGCAAATTAGGTCCTTACCAAATGATCGGTCACCCAATAAAGTTCACGAAAAATCCAGTAAAACCCGGGAAAGGTGCTCCAACGTTAGGGGAGGATTCCATTTCTATCTTGGAACAGTTTGGGTACAATAATGATGAGATTGAGGAGTTTAAAAAACAGGCTGTTATAAAATAGATAGACTGTATTTTCACCTTATCTCTAAATATCTTTTTCTATAAATAAACTTTTCCATACATATCTTTAGAAAAACTAGAATAAAATAACTTTAAATTTCTAACATTCGTAATTTTTGGGATATGTTTTTTCTTCTTAATATTTTCATAAAGTCGTCTTTTCTTTGTTGAAGACGTGTTAAGAAAGAATCCAATTTATCGAAGTTATTGAAAAAGTATTCCTTTCCTTCCACCATCATTTTTATCCCCTTTTTATCATTTAAAATGACAGCATATATTCCCCCTACCTCTGAATCATGCTTAATAAATACTTTTTCTGAGTCTGGATGCTTTTCATTACCTTTTTTTGCCCAAAAATTATTTTTAAGTAAATACGATCGGTACATTGACATTTTTTTCCACACAACCTCTTTTTTTTTGTTAATATGATGAGTTATCGAGATTCAAAATTTTCGATATATCATCGATATATAGCTCCATGTAATATAAAATAAAGTCAGATTATAACACCGTGTAATATGCATGGAACACAATATCACAGAGATATTATAAAGCCTTAATCCTACATTACACAAGAAAATAAATTTTTGAAATCACTTATAAATCATAAAGTAAAAAGCCCAGAACCATTTACTAAAAATTTTTTACCTGGGGTGAGATTATTATTTTTTCAATTGGAGATTTGCTTTTAATTAAGAGATATCCAGATATTATGAGATTTTTTAATTTAAACCCAATCATCTAAAACCTATCAGATAAATTTAAACAAAAATAAAAAAATTAATAGAAATGAGAAAAACCTGAAATCTTCAACAATAACATTATCGATTTGCTATCATATAAGAATTCAAACAATTTAAAAATGCTAATGAATGTATGTTTGATTATAACGAAAAAACTAAGAAATGAATTGGATTAAAATACATCAAAAATACCTATTATCTAGTTAATAATGAGAAGATTTGGTTTATCTCTTAAAAGAAGATTAGGGGCTGGATGCATAAAATTTGATTTCTGAAACTAAGTTTTTTCATGATATTTTTGAAGAGTTTGTGAGATTAGAAGAAACACTTAATGATAACGAGATATGGAAGTCAAATTCAATTATAAAATTAATGAATGCATCTGATATGTTTGAAGACAAACATCTTATTGCAGAGGGTCTGAAAATGATCCTAAATTTATGCAAGTTTAGAGAGTGTGGTGCCTTAATCGACTTTTATAAATTAGGTAGTTATTCTGTAAGCGATTTGAATGAAACAGATAAATATATATTAGATTCTATACTAAAAGCAGAATTTATTTGAATTGCTTTTCAAATTGCCAAATAGAATCTTGAATTGTATGAAGATTTTTTACTACCTTCCCAGAATTTTTTGATTCCATTTCTGAAGCATTGAACATAGCTTTTCCTACGGCTAATGCCCTATGTTTTGTTTCTTCTTCTATTTTTACAATATCATTTTTCTTGATTGAGGGATCAATCTTCGTGATTCCTGGTCTCATAACGTCAGCACCATTAGCTACATAACGCACTGCTCCAAAATCCACAACAATCGTTTTTAAATCCACTTTATTGCTTAAAAGAAGGGTTAATACGGGGATATATCCCTCTTTAGATTTCCATAGTTTTAGTTCATTATTAACAGCAAATAGTGTATCTCCAGATTCTGTTTGTATAAGTTCTACATTGCATTTTTTTGGGAAAACTTGGTCAATGAAATCTTGGTTATAAGACTTTAAGATTTCATCTTTAAGAGCATTTAACTCGGATTTTCTAATATAGTGTCTTTGTTTTATTTTCATTTTTCAAATTGCAATTAGACTTTTCTTAAATAAAAATCTTTTAATTAATTTTCATTAGATTTTAAAGAACATTAAAAAAAAAAGTTAATATAATGAGTAAAGTTTATAATTCCGCTGTTGTAATAATACCCCCAGAAGAGAAGTGGAACTCAATTCAAGAGATTCGGAAAACATATGATCGAAATATTGATAGATGGATGCCTCACATAACTTTACTTTATCCTTTTAGACCAAAAACAGACTATTTAACTCTTGAAGAGGTGTTTTCTGAGAAATGTAGAGATTTTAAACCTTTCGAAATATCTCTATTGAATTTTAAATATTATAACCATGGGCATCAAAAATATACTCTGTGGCTTGATCCTACACCGGTTGATTTGATCATTAATTTACAGGCCGAAATTCAGAAAATTGTACCTGATTGTAATGATGTCAATAAATATAAAAATGGATTTAGACCCCATTTAAGCGTTGGTCAAATTAAAGGAAAGGATAATTTGCATGAGACAGTTAATAGTTTACAGAAGACTTGGGAAGAAATTAAATTTCTAATTGATAGAATTTACTTTATCTCTCGTGATAAAAGCAAAACTTCAAAATTTGAAATCTCGAAACAGTTTCAATTTGCAATTAATAATTGATTAGGACCGAATTTTTACAAATGCTTTCTTAACAACAAATTTCAAATGAAATTTCTACGTATAACAAACAAAAGAGAAAAAAAATAAATTTGTTAATTTACTGTCTAAATATCGCTCATTCTAAAATATAAATCTAATTTATGTTGAAATTCATTAAATAAATCAATATCTCCATTCCAATTTGTAATCTCATCGATAGAAAACATTTTTTCAAACATTTTACCTACAACTGAGCAAACTTTTTGAATCTTTTTCTTATTTACATCTAAAGGTGATCTGCAAACTAACACAATTTCATCTGCCATACAGTGAATGCATGAGTACTTATTGTTTCCAATTCTAAATCCTTTTAACTCTCTCCCTGAGACTTTTTTACTAAATGTTTTAATCGCAGATATAAAAAATCCTAAAAACGTTTTGTCAACATTTTCTTCTTTTGAGAAGTCAACTATAGGGACACCTGCTTTAGAAAAAACCCATAGTTCATCAAGCAATGGAGACATTTTTATGTAATTAAATGAGTTCTGTTATTTTTTTTATTTTTTAGAAGAGCCTAGCACAATTTCTTTATATGTTTTGTAACTAAGATTAACGATTATCAAAACAAACAACCCCCCGAAGATATACACAATCGCAACCATAATGTTCGTAACTCCGGTTAATTCAAGGAGTAAAAAGATAATGTTAAAGACGTATCCAAATAAAAACAATACAATCAATAGCTGTATTATTAACCACTTTTTAATTAATTTTGTAGCGGGGAATAACTCTTTTATTTTACTGATAAGAAGAAGACTTATAATAAAAAAAGTTATACCACCAATTGAACAAATCAAACTAAAATAGAAGTTCCAATCTATTGTCATGATAATTCTCTAAAGTTATTAATATTTTGTAATTTGTAAAATATGTTAACTATTTTCTATTTGTTTTTAAAAATTTTAAACTTTTATTTTAAATCAGTCTTTAAATTTATATAACGAAATATTATTGATTTAATCAATTAGGTGTTTTATTCTTGAAAAAAATCTTTGTTCACTATTAGAAAATATACTTCTATCCCCTTTGAAATCTTCTATCAAAACTGTCGGATAAATATCAAAAAATCCTTCGCAGATTACATCCAATTCCTCATTTACTTTACTTTCTTTAACATCTGCTTCAGTACAAGCCAAAAAAATGATATCCTCTTTTTTTTTAAATGTGACTAATTTTTCTCCCCATTCTAAATTTGAAAGTTCCCCATCTGCGATATGTTTTGTTAATCCTTCAAAAGCAACTAAGAGATTGCCAAAAAATTCAGAACAAAAATCCTGATTATTAATCCGTTCATAAAGGATATTTTTGTTTTTATCCAAAACAGCAATATTTTCAAATAATTTTCCCAGTACAATCCCCAACTAATTATATATTTTTCGTTCTAATGGTTAATAGATGCTTATTTAAATCTTTTAGTTTACACAACTCTATTAAATACATTTTTTTTTAGTTATTTTAATTTTTTCTTCTTACACTTTTGGGATCATAAAAATGTAAAAAAAAAAATGATTATTGACTTTTTTATCTTGAGTTATTTCAATCTTAAAAAATAAAAATAATTGATTAATAAAAATTTGGAATTATATACAAAATTTTATATATCAATAGTTTAATTTGTTTTCAATAAAAATAAATTAATATTTTTTTAATATTATTCTATTATTAACTGGTAAAAAATTAAGGACTATTATTAAAATTAAAAGAAGACTTCTTGAATAGAATTCAAAAAAATAAAAATCCTATAATTTTGAGGTGAAAAGTAATTAGCATTGATTGGGTAAAAGCAGAGGAAGAACCCGAAAGAATTTTTAAAATTGAAGGTAGATATCTATTAGATCTCCGAGCAAAGTCATCTGATCTAGCAAAAAGCATAATCAATTATAGAGATAATGCTAAAAAAGCAAATGAAGTTTTAGAAAAGCTAAACAAGGAATTGAACGAATTAAAAGAGGAACTTAACAATTCAAAACAAGTTTTAGAAGAACTAAAAGCTAAAAATAAAAAATTAAATGATGATCTAAATAGTAGTTTACAAAAAGTAACAGATTTAGAAAGGAAGTTAAAAGATGCAGATGATAAAATAATTAGCTTGAAAACTGAATGTGAAAATTATAAAAATCAAACTACTTCTAAAGAAAAAGAATCTGAATCAATAAAAAATGAATTAGAATCTATAAGAAATGAATTTGAGGCTAAGATTACAGAGAAAGAGAAAGCTTTAGACTCAGTAAAAAGTGAATTAAATGAAATATCGATTATTAAAGAGGATTATGAGCAAAAATTAAAAGAATATGAAAGTAAGATTTCAGATTTACAGGCAAGAAATCAATCCTTAGAAACCCAGATGCTACAAGCCATCAATCTCCCTAAGTTATTAAAAGAAATTCGGGAAATTTTAGTTAATAAAGGATTTATTTCTGAAATGGAATTTGAAAATATTATGAAGGAATATTAATTGAATTCTATAATTTAGATTAAAAATCTTAAAGTGGGAATAAGAGTAGCAACTTTCTCTTTTCAATTTCAATCATTCAAAACAAGAACGTAATATTATGAACGAAAAAAAAATAACACTGAAAGATATACTAGAAGAAAATTGCAAATATAGTATTATTGCTGGAGCTGGTTGCTCTAAAGATGCACCTTCTAATTTACCTACCAGCGTTAAGATAATGGAAGAAATCATTAAATTCACATGTGCACAATCAGAAATTGAAAACATATCAAATATTGAAGGTTTACGGTTTGAATTTTTATTAGAAATTATCAGAAATTTATTAGATAATGATTTAAAAATATTAAAGTATTTGGAGCAGTGTGATGAGCCTAATTTTATTCACTATTTCCTTACTGAAATGATATATAATGGACATTATGTCATTACAACTAATTTTGATTTTTTAATTGAGCATGCTATTATCCAATCTAATAGAAATGAAGATTCTATTATTTCAGTAATTACTGAAAGCGATTACAGACAATTTGAAAATATTTTTGATTATTTAAACGCTGGTAAAAAATTCTTATTTAAAATTCATGGTTCAACAAAAGATATTTTAGCTGATCGGAATACTAAAGACTATTTTATTTCATTAATTAAAAAAATCGGTTCATATAAATCCGAATTTAATTTATTCTCAGTAGAACCCTATAAAGGAGTCTTATTTAATAAATTACTTAATAAAGCTATTATAATTTTAATTGGCTATTCTGGGTTAAATGATTTTGATATTATTCCTATTCTCAAAAAATATCATAAAATGAAAAGAATTATATGGATTAATCATATTGATAATGATGGGGATAAGGAGAAAATTAATGAGATTTTCATAAATAGAGAAAAATCAACTGAAAATTTGGATGATTTGGATAAAATCTTATTAGAGATTAAAAATCAAAATCCAAATATAGAATTGTTTAGAATAGATACCAATCTAAAAAAATTATTAAACAAAATATTAGATTTTGAATTTAATAGTGATAAAAATAATCGTATTCTTGAAATAGACGATTGGTTGAATGAAAATATTGAAATCCCTGATATGGGTATGAAATATCTAATTCCACATGTAATTTATTTTAATTTTGATAGATTTGAGGATTCTTTCAGATGTGGTATAAGTGCTCTTGAACACATTCCAGAGAAAAGTCGGAATAATCATAAAGAGTTAATTCTTAACAATATAGGATGGATATATTATAAAATGGGTAACTATTCTGAAGCCATTGAACATTTTGAAGAAGCTGTAACAATTGCCCACAAATTAGATCATAAAGATCGAGAACTGATATATTTAAGCAATTTAGGTGAAATAAATGAGCGAATAAGGAATTATCCAGTGGCACTTCAAAGATATGAAGATTCGATAAAAATTGCGGAAGAAGTTGGTAATCTTATGGAAAAATTAAGAATTATGAATAGCGTAATTGAAATACATGAAGAATTACAAAATTATACAGAAGCATTATCATTCTCTGAAGAAGCAATTAAAATATCAGAAAAACTTGGTGATTTAAAAAAAAAGGCGATTATTATTAACAATATTGCTTCGATTCATTTTAAACAACAAAATCTTAACTTAGCTTTGGATTATTTTCAGCAATCTGAAAAAATTTTCCGAAGATTAAATGATATTGAAAATTTAACGGTATGTTTAAATAATATTGGAACGATTTTTCAAAAATTCGAGGATTTTTCATTTGCATTGGATAAATTCAAAGAAGCCTTGGAATATGATGAAAGATTGAATGATAAGGAGGGAAAAGCTCGACATCTATGTAAAATTGGGGAAGTAAATTTCGATCAAAATAATTATACAACCGCTTTAAATTATTTTAGAGAGGCTATTGAATTTTCCCGAGAATTGAAAGATACCAGAAGTGAAATGGAAATTTATAATTGGATAGGAAAAACCCTTTATTATTTACGAGAATATAATAATGCCTTAGACTCTTTTAATAACGGACTAAAAATAGCTGAAAAGCTGAATAATTTAACTATCAAAGCAGACTTTCTTAATAATATTGCTGGATGTTATTATATGCAATTGAATTATAAGGAATCTTATAGATATGCGCAAGAGTCATTATTAATTCTTAAATTAACAGGAATGGGAAAATCTGTTAAATCTCTAGCATTAGAAGCGAAGCTACTTAAAATAAAAAACCAAATCAATTCATAATTGCTTTATTTTAAAATCTCGCTTTATTCTTACTTTAATATTATGCGGCGCATCTATCTGTATTAAGTTAATTGGTATTACTTCTTTTTTGCCGAATAAATATGCTGGTTCTTCAATTAATTGTTTTTCTTCTTTAAACGCGATTTTTCTAACAATTACATCAGGAAACACTGGGGTTACATAGCAATAATAGCAAAATGTTCTCTTTTTTGTGAGTTCAAGAAGTTCAATGAGTGCCTCATCTGGTACGTTACTTTCAACCTTCAGCTCCAGTATATAATTATCAATCATAGGAACACCATCTTCAATTCCAAATCCCGTTGTTAAATCTATATCCATTTTAGCATAAGTCTCTAATTTTTTTAGTTCAACACCTTTTAAACTTGCTAGAGTAGCAAAAGTACTGGCAAAATCTCCACAAAAACCAGCAATACAAAGTGCCACAGGATGAAAAGATGTTCCTCCACCTCCTAATATTATTGTTTCATCCGTTTGAACAGTTATATCTCCTGCTCTTTCCGTTGGTAATTTAATTTCGAATTGAGGGCCATATTGAACATTTAATCTCCAACGTCCTTCAGCTTCAATCATTCTTTTACATAAAGCTCTATTTTGTGTAAAAACATCAACGGTATCTTTATAGGCTTCAATATTTATTCTATTGAGATTATTATGAATCTTAGAATCTGTTTTATTCTGATTTATTATTGCTGATCCTTCATTCTTAATAGTAATTTCTGGAATTGTAGAGGTTGAAATACAAAAATAGCAAAAACAACGTCTTTTAGTAATCTCCGAAATTCGAAGTAATTCTTCATAACTAGCATCACTTTCAACAATTAGTTCAATTTGATAGTGATCAACTATAGGTATATTTTTCTCTATGCCTAAAACTGAAGAGAAATCTAAATCACCCGTAACTCTAATTATCAACTGCTTTAATTCAATTCCCTCCATAGCTGCCCATTTTGCATATGCGGCACAATAACATCCACAAAATCCTGCCATACATAGAGATATTGGATGTAGTGCCGTACCCCCACCTCCAAAAAGTGTTAATTCATCTGTTTGTATTGTAATTTCTCCCGCTCTTTCAGTTTTTAATCTTGTCTCAAATTGTGGCCCATACTCTAAATCTAAAAGCCAAATTCCTTTTACTTCTAAAGTTTTTTTACATAGATCCCTATTTTCTATATATTCACTTACGACATTTTTAAATCCATCTAAATCAATGCGATTTAATATGACATGCTTCAAGACTGACACTCCATTAACTTTTTCTTCAATCCTGTCAGCAAGTTTTTTCAGAACTTCGTTGAAATTTCCAAAATCCATTATCTTAAGTAATAAATCTTTTTATACTAAAAATTATAATAATATCCTCTTATACATACTGAAAAAAAATACAATTATTTCAATATTTTGCATTAAATAAAAAAACAGAAAACATAATACACTCAAAATTTGTTTGATCACTATTTTAAAAAAAAAACCCTCAAATAAAATTCAATTTTAAAAGGAATAATTAACATTTTTATATCGGAATTTCATTAATTAATTAATCACAGATCGATAAAGAAAATAAAAGATCATGACTGGAAACAAAGATGAAGATTTAGTTTTCCATGAACGCTCTGAGATGATTTATAAAATAATTGTAATCGGGGACCCTGCCGTTGGCAAGACAAGCCTCCTAACTAACTTTTGTGGTGATAAATTTCAATATGAATACGTTCCAACCGTCGGAGTTAATATCACTAAAGAAAAAGTTACTGTAAAGAATGACATGGGCAGGGACACAAATGTGAGCTTAATGATTTGGGATGTAGCTGGACAACCACAATTTTATATGCTACATCGACCGTACTTTAATGGAGCAGATGGAATGATGCTTGTCTATGATGTCACGAGGTCTAGTTCATTTTCGAATGTAAACAATTGGTATTCAACAGCTGTGAAGTATGGACTTTCAGGAATTCCGCGAATCTTAATAGGCAATAAAATAGATTTGAAAGATGAGAAAAAGATTATATTACCTATGGCAGAACATTTATCACAGAAGTTAAATGCTCCATTTTTTGAAACATCTGCATTAACAGGTGAGAATGTTTCTGAAATTTTCCATAAAATAGGTGAACTTACACTTCTTTCAAAACTACAGGAATAGCAATTTTTATTAAAATTTAATTTTATCCCTTTACGGTTAACTTATTTATCCAAAAAGTAATTTTTTCCCTTAAATCTTCTTTAATTTCTTCAGAAAGAGTGATTAATCCATTTAATTTGTTATTAAACTGTCCTATTTCATAAAGAATTCTATGACCCCCAGTAAAGATAAATATTTCTTCTTTAATATTCTCTAAAATATCCCTTACTGTTTGAACATCATCTTTTTCATGTAAATACTTTACTAAGTTGTTAAATTTGTCTATAATCGATTGTTTTTTGTCAGTTGCAGACACATCGCGTTCAACGCTTTCAGTTGCAGCATCTTGTGGATGAAATGAAATATTTGATCTTTGAATTAATGTTCTAATTAAGTCGAGTTCCGCTTCCAGAATTTTTTGATTTTCAATAACATTGGTTAATTGAGGTAATAATGCCTTTACATCGATTGTTGCTTTACTTAATTCATCAATTTTATCAGTTAGAGTATTTATTTTTAAATTTGTCTGTCCCATTTTGGTGATAATATCAAGACCAAATTTCTCGAGGATTGACGCGAATTTTTTAATATCATCTTGGTTTTCAGAACGATCCATCAAACTTTCACTCTATATTTACTATATAGAATATTCTCTATAGATTAAAATGAGAACTATTACAAAAACTATTTTTTATTGAAATTTATTATTTAATTAATAATTATAATGATAAACCTTTTATAAAAAACTTCTCACGTGGAAAAATTGATTCAGTACGTAAATATTCTTACTAAAGACGGCAAATCATTGTTATTCAGGAATTACGGAACCACAGATGTTGATAGAGATTTATTAGCAGGATTTCTAAGTGCCTTTTCAGGATTTATGAAAGAAATTAGTCAAAGTGACATCAAAAGCACACAAACGGAGGATTTCAAATATTTTTATACGATTATCGACCCAATTATTATCGTTTTAGCAAGTGATTTAGAAGATGAAGATGCAACTGTGAATTC
The DNA here is from genome assembly GCA_048940605.1 of Promethearchaeota archaeon. Classification (GTDB taxonomy): domain Archaea; phylum Asgardarchaeota; class Lokiarchaeia; order Sigyniarchaeales; family SOKP01; genus Loki-b32. The sequence continues at coordinate 14,100 of JBHLOJ010000014.1, read as the reverse complement.
AAAGATTTTGAGCATCAGGACAAAATTCATGGAGAAGTACGGTGATATTCTTGAAAGCGGTAGTTGGGCTGGAAATCGAACTATTTTTAATGAATTTGAAAAAGAATTGGATAATCTTATTTTAGGAGCAATAAAGATTTCTATTCTTGGTTTTGGTGGCGTAGGGAAAACTACATTGACAAAACTAATATGCGGACAAGGTGTAAACCTTGAATATGTACCGACAATCACAGCTGACATAGCTTCTTACGAAGGAAATGAATTTGAAAGATCTATTACTCTGTGGGACTTTGCTGGCCAAGCTCAATTTCGGTCCTTATGGAAAAGTTTACTCGCAGGCACTGACATGGTTTTGCTTGTTACTGATTCAACTTTTGAAAATATAAATCCAACAAGAGATGTTATTCATGAACTACTTGATAAATTTTATCCGGATAAACTGGTAATAGGTATTGCGAATAAACAAGATTTACCAAATAGACTTTCACCTGAGCTTTGTGAAAGGTTTCTTTCTAGTCAAAAACGAACTATAAAAACTCATGGAATGATTGCTATTGAACCAATGTATCGTGAAAAAATATTAGCAATTTTAAAAGAAGCGATTAAAAGTATTTCACAAACTAGTGATTAATTTTATATTATTATTATATTCAGAAATAATAATAATTTTAAGAGTTTATATCCTATCAACAATCATCTTAGTAAATATTGGTGATATAACTGATTGAACTTGATATAGAAGATATTAAATTAGTGGATTCAGAACAAGGAATTAAAATACTCAAGTTACCAGAATTAACAAAAGAAGAAAAAAATATCATTGATCCTATCGTTGCGCCTACATCTGGGTTAAGAATTCAAATTTGTGATATAATTGAAGAAAATAAGAAATATTATATCCCAAATCGTAAACTGTACTTATTTTTAAGAGTATTTAAAGCAATTAGTCAACAGTACGTAGAATTAAAGGATAATAATAAACTAAATGTTTTGATAGTAACTGATAATAGACCGAGTAAAAGTATACTCTTGAAGTATTGTTCTGAAATTTTTGCTTTTGATGGATTTCAGATTTTTTATCAGCAAGATTCTCCAAATGAATCTAAAGTATCCTCTCCATATGGTGCTGCTTCAGTAGCATTATATGAGGATATTGATCTCATAATCGTCATAACAGCAAGCCATAACGATTTGTCATGGAATGGGATTAAATTTTATATCGAGTATCCGATGCCTATGTCTGGAAAAATGTTTGAAGAGATATCTAAAAAAGCGTTAACTTATAAAGAAATATATCTGAAATCAGATTACAATATTATCTCGATTGATGCTATCAAAAAAAATAATGATTATGTGAAAAAATTACTATCTGAAGTATTCGAAATTACCCACCTTATGGGTAAAAATATAGTCATTTGGCCATATTTAGGTAAAGCTCGTGGTATTGTTGATTTATTTAAAGAATATGGAGCGAATGTTATATTAATTGAAGAAGAAATTAATCCTCCTAATCCTATAAAAGTAATTCGTGAAAATAAACTAAAGAGGGTAATGGAACAAAACAACTCGACAATAGCCTTATTATTAGACGCTGACAGAGATAGAATTGCTTTATATGTGAATCAAAACGGAGAATATTTTACATACATTCCAAATGAAATATATTCAGCAATGCATAATATTCTAGCTAGAGATTTTGGGAAAAGAATTATTAATGTTAGGACAATTCCAAGCGATTTACGAGGGGATCATACAAGTTTTTTAAATATTTTAACAGGAGTAGGTTATAAACATATAGGAGTGATTATGTATTTTCTGTACGGTATAGATGTTGAACAATCAAAAGTAGATACGGCAATTCTTTATTTTGAAGATCAGAATAAGAAATTGAATAAAATAAATAGCCCAACTCCTCTGAAGCATCATATTTTAAAACTAATGGAATTAGAAAGAATCAACACTGAGTCATTTTTAGTGGTATATTGGGAGGAGTCTGGAGGGCATACTTTAAATATACTACGTGTCTCCAAGGATTCAGATACAGGGAAAACAAGATTCTTTACAGATTTACCAATAATTGCAGATAAATATCCTGTACCCGCATTGGTCTTAATTACAGAACTTATCTGTCGTGGATATAATATTTCAGAATCAATTGATTGGTCAATTAAGGGAATAAATCAAACAATTCCTGCAATTGATGAGGAAAAAATTAAAATTATGAAAAATTTTGAGAAATTTGATGGAAAAACTGTGGTTATTGGCGAGAAGGAATATGAAATTCATGCCTTATCTGACAACAACAATATGATTGATATATATCAGTTAAAAAGTAAAAACTCAACGCTATATTTTAGACCTAGTGGTACTGGCCCAGAGGTAAGATTTTATATTTTCGGTAAAAGAGAAACTCATCTAGACGAAATACATAAAGTAATGGAGTATATTAATAATAATTTCAAATAACTTATTTCGGTACTATACTTGAATATACTCAGAATGGATTTTTATGTAAATTTATGGTTTCTCAATAAATTTAAATACTTGAAATATATATCTTATTTGGACATGTAAATATATGACATATTTTTAATACAGTAAAAATTGCATATTATGAGTACTGAAAAAAGGGATGAGTTGAAATACATCGAAACTATTGAGCAATCAATGAAAAGTGGGTATGTTAGTATGCTTATTATGTTGGCTCTCGAGAAAGAACCCGCCAATGGTTATAAATTAATGAGGATGATTTCTGAAGATACATTTGGCGAATGGAAGCCAACTAATTCAACAATGTATCCATATCTTTCCAATCTTACCAATAGAGGGTTAATTAAATTTAAAACTAAGAAACAAGGTCAAAGAGAAAGCAAAGAATATTCCTTGACAATGAAAGGAAAAAAGATATTAAAAAAATTGGTAGACAAACAACAGGAAATGAGTGTATCTTTATTAAATATGATGTCAACAGTTTTAGATATTCAAACTCTTCCTAATCATCTAATTACCTTTTTTAGTCAATCTTTCCATGAAAACATGTTAATGGGCAAATCAAGCGAAGAAAAAGTTCAACTTCTCAGTAAACGTGTAGAGATACTCAATTTATTTTTAGATATATTAGGAAAAAATAAAGTTGAGATGGAAAAGGAATTAGAAATACTCATGAGTAATGAAGTTAAGGATTAGATCCTAATATAATCATATCTGTTTCTAAGATCTAATTATAATACATCTTATATCTAAATCTGACATGTCGAATTTCGACATATTTAAATATTATAATTAATATTATAAAATTATCAAATTTTTCGATTTAAATTTATCTACATTTAGATGAAATAAATTTGATAAATTTTGTTATAATTGCAGGTTGAGGGTTTTTCCTCAAAATTGCAGAAAAAATCTAAAAAAAAAGAGTAAATGAAAACATGGGTGTAATACTAAAAATCGCGTTACGTAATATGAAACGGCGTAAGGCTCGTTATATTCTGACAACAATTACCCTTGTAATTAGTGTAGCTTTATTTGGAGGCGTAATGATTGTTTCTGACTCATTCAATAAGATGTTTTTAGATACAATAGATAAACAAATGGGTACAGCCGATATTCTCGTTAGATCTGCAAATACCACTAACGGTTGGTTTGATCCTAATGAGATTAACAGTGAGATCGAAAGTATAAAACATGTTGAGCACGTAGCTTATAGGATATCTGGATTTGAAGTTCATGTGAGTGCTACTGATAGTGGAAATCAAGTAGATAATAGTACTAGAACAGGAGTAAATGGTATTGATATTCTCGATCCAGATGAAAGAAAATTAGGTGGAGAACCATATATATTAGATTCAGTCGCTGATGGAGACACAGTTGAAGAACTTCTTGAATATGTTGATCCTATTAATAATGACAAAGTTTTGGTTATTTCAGAATCATTAAAAATCGAATTAGGAAAAGATTTTAAAGCTGGTGATAGCGTCTGGGTTTTTCCAGTTAATGGTACAGAATTGGGATACAATCCGCTAAATACTGGAACGTGGCTCGAGTATACTGTTGTTGCAGTTATACGGGATATTGGTGAAGCCCGTGATTTTGATCCTGAAAATCCATCAGCTTCTTCAATGTTTGAAGAAGGTCCGGGGATATTCGCGAATATTAATAATACGCACGACCTTGTAGATGGCACAGAAGATCATACAGGGGAGTACAATCTGTGCGTTGTCGGCGTTGATGATATATACAGTGTTTCTTACGTTGCTGGAAAAATTGAGAGTAAATTAGAAGCTCTTAATGATGGTAAAGATTGGAGGGTTAATGATTTAAAATCAGACAGTTTACAGATGATTGAAACTACGATGGCTTCGATGCGTACTATGTTTATGATGTTTGGGATTATTGCATTAGTACTTTCAATTATATTAATGATGAATGTCTTTAATATTATTAAAAAAGAACAAGAGTATGAAACTGGCATGTTCCAGGCAATAGGAGCATCTAAAACTGAAACATTTAAGATGTTCTTAACACAAGGAATAGTAATGGGTATAATTGGAGCAACAATAGGGACGATATGTTCCTACTTTATATCATATGTAATCTTTTCAGTAACATTACAGACAATCCAAAGCATTGCTGCTCAAATGGGAGGATTTTCGATTTCAGGGTTTTCAATAGTCTTACTTCCCACAACTATAACCATTACATTTGTAATAGGATTAATTTCTTGTATCGTTGCGTCGCTTTATCCTAGCTGGAAAGCAAGTCGTAAGCCTATTATTGAAAATTTAAGCCCTCTCGAAGAAAAATCCAAAAGATTGAAGATACATTTCTGGAGAAGACTTATCTTCTTTTTTATGGGGGGATTCCTTATTGTATTTGGGCTATGGCTAACATTTTCCGGTTCTGAAAGTGCAACCGAAGTTCATGCTACTCCGGGACCCCCTCAAGGAATGATCTTGTCAATGTTTGCACCTCTATTAATCTTATTTGGGATTATTTGGATATTAGCACTAAGTATTAAACCTATCAATAAGGCGTTTGTATTCTTATTTTATCCATACCTTAGAAAAACGAAGTTATTAACTGAAAAGAATATATTACGACATCGAAGAAGGACGACACTTACTTTCGCTATGATTGCAATAACAACAAGTTTTCTTATAGGGATGAGTGTTATGATGGATTCAATTAGAGCTGGTGTAAATACCACTGTTAGTGACTTTATGGGGGCGGATATTAGAGTAATTACATTTAATACTCCTCGATCTTTCGAAGTTGGGCTTATCAACCAAACAGGAGTAGAGGATGTAATGGGTGTAAGTCATCAAAATGCACAAATTCAAATAGGGAGTGATTGGGTTGGTCACAGTTTACTTGATAATCAATTCAATGAGACTATAATTATGAATGTACTAGATACCGAAAAAGTAAGAGAACATATGAGTAAAACTAAAATAATTTCACCTTCATCAATGAGTCTTAATGAAATGATGGATGAAATAGAAATGGGAAATAATATCATAATAGGTGAAGATTTTGCTGATAAATATAATGTTAAAGTTGGTGAAAATATTTCCGTCAAATTTTCCCTCGGCATAACTTATGCAAATCTAACAGCATTACTTAATGGGGATGATTATAATGCACAAGAAGATATAATTATAGTAAATATGACTGTAATCGCTATTGTTAGATCTATTCAAGGATTTTCATCTCTAGATATCATGGATTTTCTAGGTGAAGGAGTAACTTATAATACGTTTATTTCTTGGGAAACATACGAACAAATTGCAAATAAAAACTTGCCTGGTGGAGGGACTGATATGGTTTTCAGACAACTAACTCAAACTGGTAACCCTATGTTAGATATAGTTCAGTCGAATTGGTTTAATTTTTCTACCGTTGAATCAATTCTGAATGGCATCAGCGGAATTGAATATTATACAACAAGAATGGACTATTATACACTCGTAAATGGAACAGGATTCCCTTTCCAAACTGCTGTTGTTGGTATTCATACAAATTCTAGTGGAAAACTAAAATCTGATTCATATTTCGGAAATAATAGTCTCATAAGCCAAAAATATCCTGCTGATTCAATGGAAGAACTTCTAAACAGATCGGGTAATGTCTGTGTCGTTGATGAAACATTCATTATGCAGACCTCATTAGGAATTGGTGATAATATAACAATTTTCCCACATCAATCCACATTAAGCACATTTTATGCAGGAATTTTGCCATACAATACAACAGCTCTACCTGATGTGGTTACTTCAGTATCAGGTAGTACGGTGAATTTAAGTTCTTCAGATGATGTATATCTCTCATTTGTAAGTGATCAAGAGTTGCTTTCAATCAATATTACAACTAGTTTACTGACACCTCACGCCTATAAAGCTATTAATGTTACAATTGAAACTTCGTTAAATTCTACGGTCGATAACCTTGAATTGGAAGCATTCAATATTTACACTAATTCCTATGAAAATCTCGGTTCTATTAATAATACTATAGAGGAAAATAACACTTTCAGCTTTGATTTAAACCACTATTATATTGATTCAATGACTAATTTACTCAAATTAAGAATAATAGGTAATAATTCCACCTATAATAGTAATTATAATTTAACTATAGATAGTCTAAGATTTGAAGTAGCTCAATCAGTCTATCAAACCATTCCTACAACATGGCCCAAATTTGAAATTATTGGAATTATTAAAGCACCTACCTTGTATAATACAGAAAGATACAATTGGTATGCCGGTTTTGAAACTGGTGCTGATATTAGTGGTAATTCAGTCTATATAAGCTATGAAAATGCGAGAAACGTTATATATCCTGACTACAGAGGTTTTAACTACACTAATGATATGGTTACTTCAGTGCTGGTTCATAGTGATCACCCAGAAAATATTGAAACGTATAAAAACCTATTATTTCAAGATCTTCATATCATTGCCGGGGATTACTGGTCAATAATAGATCTCAAGACTTTTACTCTTGATATTAGAACTAATGTGTATGATTGGTTTACCTGGGTTGAAAAGGGATGGCATGATGAAGATGTCTTAGAAGAAATAATCGCCTATATCGAAGATAGAGGGTATCTTATAATATTTGCTTTTACGAAATCATTTGCAAGCTCTATTTTCAGAACGATGATAAATTTAATTACTTTCATTACAAATGGATTGCTCATCTTATCTATTGTAATAGCTATGATTGGGTTGACTTTGCATAGTCTCCTTACAACTATGGCACGTAGAAGAGAAATAGGGATGCTTAGATCAATAGGATTAAGTAAAAAGGGAGTAATACGTTCAATATCGGGAGAAACATTGATTCTAGCTCTTTTAGGTGTCATTACGGGGATATTAGCAGGGATAGTTCAAGGCACTTTAATGGTGGAAACAATGCCTGCAGGGGGATTCCTCACAGTTACTTGGACGATTCCATGGTTAACCATTGTTCTTTTGATATCAACCGTATTAATAACAGTAATTCTGAGCTCACGATATCCTGCAAAATGGGCAGCTAACCTAAATATAATAGATGCGGTGAGAACTAGATAAATTTTTTAATATTATAAATTAAAAAGGTGTAAAAAAAATGTCAACTAAAAAGAAAAAAGTGAGGATAAATAAACAAAGAAAAGCAACAGCAACGGCAATTAGAATAGATCCTAACATAGTTCTTACCGTAAAAGATCTTGTCAAAACTTATACTGTTGGAAATACTACAATTACAGCTCTAAACAAAGTTAATCTTACCATTAGAAATGGTGAATTTATTGCAATTGTGGGTCCATCTGGTTCAGGAAAAACAACTTTAATAAATTGCTTAGGCGCTCTCGATTTTCCGGATTCAGGGAACATCATATATAATGTTGACACCAAAGGAACGGGTCTTGATATAATGAACATGACCAATAAACAACACAAAAAAATGCGATTAAGAAAGATTGGTTTAATTTTCCAATTCTATAATCTCTTTCCTATTCTAACAGCTTACGAGAATGTCGAGTTACCAATGGTAATTGATAAAAAAGATCCGAAAGTGAGAGAAGAAAGAGTAAAAAGCCTTTTAAAAAGAATTGGATTAGAAGAACGAATGGAGCATCTACCAACACAGATGTCTGGGGGTGAACAACAAAGAGTCACAATAGCTAGAGCTCTAGTTAATGACCCTCTTATAATTCTTGCCGATGAACCAACAGGGGAACTTGATACAGAAACAACTACAAATATTATGAAGATTTTTCTTGATTTAAAGAACTCTGGAGAGTCAATCTTAATGGTTACCCATAATGTAAGAATAGCAGAAGTAGCAGATAGGATTATCACTCTTACTGATGGAGAATTTACAGGAGAAAAAAAAGGTGGAAAATCAATTGACGATATCTATGAATAATGTAATGGAGGTATAAGAGATGAGAATATCAAAAAAAAGAAAGGAACAGGATATAGCATATCATGAAGTGAAGGATTATAAACTAGATCCTGATGCTATGATCGAAACATTTGATCTGACAAAAATCTATAATATTACTGAGGGTATTGAAATCAGGGCTTTAAATGGAGTTACTATAGATATTAAGACAGGGGAATTCGTATCTGTTATGGGTCCATCAGGTTCAGGAAAAACCACACTTCTTAACATGATTGGAGCACTTGATAATCCCACAGGTGGTGCAGTGTATATTAACCGAACAAATATTGCACATATGGATGACAAACAACGAACAAATTTAAGGCTTAAAGAAATTGGATTCATTTTTCAGTTTTATAATTTAGTACCAGTTCTTACAGCTTTTGAAAACGTGGAACTTCCAATGATATTTGCAGGTAGAACTAAACAAGAAATAAAAAAAAATGTTAATAAATTTCTTGGTCTTGTAGGATTAAGCGACAAGAAAGATCACTTACCTTCTGAACTTTCAGGTGGTGAACAGCAAAGGGTTGCTATTGCCCGTGCATTATGTAATGAACCTTCTATCTTAATTGCTGATGAGCCTACAGGTGAACTCGATACAAAAATGGGTATGGAAATAGTAAATTTATTAAGAGAACTTAATTTAGAACTTAATCAAACAATTTTAATGGTTACACATGACCCACAGGTTGGCGGTCTCGCCGAACGAATGCTTAAAATGCGAGATGGCAAAATTATCGAAACTGTAATCAAAAATAAATAAATTCTATTTTTTATCTTTATCTTATAACTATAATCTAAGAATTTTCAAATTTATAAATTCAAGAATTCTTGCTACATTATAATAGGAATAAATTCTTAGTCTAATGTTCTGAGATTATCTAATTTAAATGTAGGAAGATGTTCCCATTTGTACAATTTCCATGTTAAAACTTTAATTTAGATAAAAAATATAACCTAATTAAGGTTATATCTTTCAAATTTAATAATTAGATAAGAACATTTGGCGAGAAAATGTTTCAAGAGAAAATTATTAATGATGAAATTCTTGAAAAAATGTCATTAGAAAATGTATTTAAAATTTTTAATGACAATGTTTATCCTATGCTAAACATGGAAGAACGAGAGTATTGCGATAAACTTCAAGAATTTTGTATTGATTTAAATCCCAAAATCGATCGTTCTAAAGACGTATACGGTTTACTTCCAGAACTGGGAAAGTATGGGTATATACAACGTATTAATCCTTGGAAAGACTTTAAACCTGTTGGAATGAAAAAAGAAATACTATTAGGTGCTCATATTTCGATGCTAGATCCACAATTAGAATTAGCACGCGTAGCAAGTGGGATATTATGTGCTAATCCTACTTTTCATTATTATGAACACGGAGGAGAATCTGATGTTCCACGTAAAGTTCAGGATGACATATTGTCGGGACACAAAGTGGGTTGTATTGGAATTACTGAACCAGAGAGAGGTTCTGATGCTGTTAATTTAACAACTAAATGCACTAAAATAGATGATGGTGTTATTTATAATGGTGAAAAAGTTTATACTACCAATGGTCCAAAAGCAGATTATTTCTGTTGTTATGGAGTCTATGATGAGGGGAATCCAAGAGACACAATGGTACAAGCAATAATTGCCCGGGAATTTGGCATAAGAACAGAACGATTAAAAATTAATTCTGTGCCAAGAGTTCATATAGCACATACTATTTTAGATAATGTAAAAGTTCCTAAGGACTATGTACTCGCTGATGATGGATTGGGATATAGAAGGCTTTTTGAAGGATTAGTACCGGAGAGACTTTCAATCATGGGAAGTGGTATTGGGATTTGCTGGGCTGGTATAATTTATGGTATTATTTATACCAATTTAAGAAAACAATTTGGTAAACCTGTGGTTAGATATCAAGGGGTTGGCTATGGACTGGCAGATCTATTAACGAAATCTAATGCGGCAACCGCATTAGCACTACAAGCGGCAACTGTGTATGATGATAAAATTTTATTTACTGATGAACCTTCTAAAGAAGCAGGTAAATGGGTTGCGGCAATCTCATCTCAAGGAAAATATTATGTAGCAAAATTAACTCATGAAGTCTGCTACGAAGTTCAGCAGCACATGGGAGGAGTTGCTGTAACTGATAATACTCCTCTAGATGAGTTATGTGATATAAGTAAAATAGAAGAAGTTATCGGAGGTGCAAGGAATATTCAACTTCTTTTAATACAAGGACAAATACAGCGATATATTGGATTATTATAATTTTTTTTTATTTCTTTTGTAAAACACAAAAAAATTTATTTCAACCTTAATTTGTATTCAAATATTATTTAATGCGAAAAGAGAATAAAAATTGAGGTAATTATCGATTTTAAACTAACTCCTAAAAGAAAGCAAAATATAATAATCTGAAATTTCTTTATAGGTATTCTAGGGGTTATCTGATGGCCAAGTTTCGTCCCAAAAAATATAATAGGGAATGCCAAAAAGAACATAAGTAATAAATGATAAGGGAATACACCAACTTTAATAAAATAAAAAGGGATTCTTGAAATAGATAGCATTGTTCCGATAGCAGCAAAATTTTCAATAAAATACTCTCGATAATGACCTGTTTTTTCTAGTAATGCAACATTAATAGGACCTGCAGCACTTATTAATCCCGTTAATAATCCGTATGAAAAACCACCGAAGATAATAATTGGTGAGGAAGAACTAAGGTTATTTCCTTTTTCAACTTCTATTATGTCAAGAGGACTAATGAATTTTGAAATAGAGCGATTTTTAAGATATTGAATTAGTTTTGGAGAAGAATAAAAAAAAACAAATATCCCAAAAATTAATTCAATCCATGCCAATCTAAAATTTATAACCAAAAAAGTTGCGAAAATTGTGGCAGGGATTCCTAATGACAGGAATCTATAAAAATAAGCTCTATCTAAATATTCTTGATATTTAATAAAATTTAGTAAAGCTGGAAAAGTTCCCCATAAGTTCACTAATATTACTGCATTTCTTATCCCAATGATTGGTGTTATAATAGGAATCAGCACTAATGCATCTCCAAAACCAATAATACCATAAACCATACTCGAGAAAAAAATTGCAATTAAAGGGAGATAAATAATCATAATATAAATTTTCAAAAAATCCTTTTTGTAAAATCTTTTAGATTAAGAATTTTAATTTTTAATTAAATAATTTTTCAATAATAAATGATTAAAAACTGAAAAAAGTCAAAATTTTAAGCTTGTTAGAGATCTTTACCTGTCATAAGAGCTAGAAATCTATCTACTTCGTATAGTGCAGATTGAGCTGGTGGGGATACTTGTGGAAGTATCAAGTCGAAGATGTGATCTACCCTTGGAAAAACCACGTTGATTGCTGGTACACCTGATTCAAGCAGTTTTGCGTATAGATCCAGTGTACCTTCAATAGGAACAATGAAGTCTATATCCCCTTGTATAAGTAGAGTGGGTGGGGAATTAGATTGAACATGAGTGGTTGGACAAGCTAATTGATACATTTCAGGTACTTGATCAGGGCGACCACCTAACAAGATATCCACTCGACCAGCAAAACTTACTCCCTTATCTTCAATAATAGTACCAATGGGTACTAGGGGTAGGTCTGGTGGTAGACCATATCTTTTATATCCTAACACTAGATCTGTGGAACCATAGAGTGAGACTATACCACATACGGATAAATCGACATCTTTTAGATCATCAGGTGTTAACTCAGGATTTTCAGGTGTATAACCTGCCAACAGAGCAAGATGTCCCCCTGCAGAACTCCCCCCTAATACGATTTTTTCGGGGTTAACACCATAACGATCTGCATTATCCTTCATCCAAGCGATTGCCCGTTTAACGTCTCCAATCATTCCGTAGATATCTACCTCAGGAACAAGACGGTATGCTACATCCATTATAGTGTGTCCTTGTGCTACTAAATGTCGGAAAATAGGTCTTGTGAAATAATCTTTATCTAAAGAACCCCAACCGCTTCCGTGATAGTAGATGTATGCTAGCCCAGAAACTTTCACGTCAGAAGGACTCCAGATGTCACAGAATAATTGTCGGTCAGTACCAGGAATGGTCCAGAAAGGGACATCGCGCTCCCAAGAAGGTTTAGGAGATTTTTTTAGTCTCAAAAATAATGACCATCGTCTTCGAACCATAAGCTTTGCTAAACTTAATTTTAAAATAAACATACAAAGTATTTAAAGACATAAGTGCTTTGATTTCAACTAAGTGAAGTAAAATCCACTTACTTACTCTCCTCATTGTATGTTGTTACTTGGTCAATCAATATACAACGCATGTTGTATGGTGAGAGAGCAAAAGAGCAGTTCGAGTAGATTTAAATAGGAAGGTATATAGAAATAAGATAATATAGGAAGAGCTTACAAAATAATTTATTAAAATAAGATAAACCTATTTTATAATCCTTGTAATTTAAGGTAAAAGGAAATGCCAACTTCTATTGTAATTGAGGGTAAAATCTCTGTAGATGCAGTTTTGCGTTCCCAATATCGTAAGGTTCTGACTATATTTTATGATGTTGCTAAACTCCAGAGAAAAAAAAACACAAAGCGAGCAAGATATCTCAAGGAAACTATAGAATCAGGAAAATCCAAGCAAATTAAGATTGAAGCCGTGGATCAAAATTGGTTTGAAAAACATGTAATTGGGAAGACTCACGGCGGAATTGCTGCCATTGTAAGTGAGAGAACCTACCAAAAAATACCTGAACTCTTGAAATTAAAACCTGGCATTTTTTTCTTTTTAAACGGAATTGAAGATCCTTATAATCTTGGTAATACAATTCGGTCATTGTATGCTGCAGGAATAGATGGAATTATAATGAAGCAGAGAAGTTGGAGTGATGTGGAAGGGATAATTATTAAATCTTCCGCTGGCACCTCAGAATTAATGCCGATGGCGTTAGTTGAAGATCTTGAAGCAACCACTAATTTCTTTAAATCTAAAAATTACACAATTGCTTGTACTGGTAAAGATGAAGGTCAGTCAATATATCAAAGTAATCTGAAACCCCCGTTACTTATAGTAATTGGGGGTGAAAAAAGAGGGATTAATCGCAACTTTTTAGATAATGCAAATTTAAGGCTTACAATTCCTTATGAGCGAGAATTTAAAGGATCTCTCCCGGTCAATTCAGCAGCAGTTATAATTGGATTTGAAATTCTTAGACAACGAAAATATTCTAACAAATAAGCCATCCATAAATCTATACGGATTTTAAATGGTTTAAAAAATAATTTTCCTAAAGATTTTGATATATCTAAGAAATAATAAATAATTCTTATTGTAAAAATTACTAATATTTATCATTGATTTTTTTTTGAGGACTTCTTTTTTTTCCAAATAGTAATTTCTTATTTTTTTCAACAAACTTAGGTCCAAATCCGGTTAATTCCTCCAACGGACCAACTATTCCTTTAACTTTTCCTGTCCTAGTGTAAGTTACTTCTGTGTGCTTTATTGCTTTAAAAACTTGATATGGGTTCTTAAATCTTTCAATTAAAGCATTAGCTTTTCTGGGTCCTATGTCAACCAATCCTTCTATTATAAAAGATCTTCTTTCCTTTTTAGACATCTGTTTTGGGGCTTTTCTGGAAAATATAGGTGA